>NZ_JBKFPH010000028.1:0-56869 GCF_046567715.1 Salmonella sp. 741265116_PST
CATGGATGGGCCGAGTAATCCGTAGCCAACACATAAGCAACTTGAAGTATGAAGGGTATAAACCACCCAACATTAACTCTAAAGAAAATAACCCAACCATGAACGAATTCTCTATAACGTCACAGAACATCCTATCCGCTACCCATAATTCACATTTCGCTAGACTTTTCCGAGAAATCAGAACAGGTATAATCTATATTGTTAATAGTAGAGGTCATTAATTTATGTTTCATGGATTTCCCTTGAATTACACACACCCGGTTTCGGCATCCTGTCGGCTCCGTTTGAATTATTATCGACATAACATGTCAGAAAAGTTATCTCTTCATCCTGTAAAGATAGATATCGCAGATTAATTAGTTTTCTGTTTCTCCCCTGAGTATCAGACGCAGTAATTAATCCTGGCGAATATGACATTTCGTCACGGTAATAAATTAAACATTTCGCTAAATAAAAAATAGCCGCAAACTCTTTTAATGACCCAAGCTAATTCTTATTGGGATATAATAAGGGTCTAATCTTATTTTGTATAAAATATCGCATTATGCCGCCTGATGCTATTAACGACGAGGGATTACGGTAACCATAACCAGGGTGATGAATTGTTTCTTTTTGGTTCATCATGGCGCGCTTACTGGTCACGTCTCAGTATCGTCAACAGACGGGGGAGACGTCGCGTTTGCATCGGAAACACAAACGTTAACTGACAGCGAGGCCCGCTTCTGACAAAATAGCGTTATCCCCTTTGACTTGAAGTAACAGATGGAATCTTCTCTCTGATGGCAGCAAAGATTATTGACGGTAAAACGATTGCGCAGCAGGTGCGATCTGAGGTTGCTCAAAAAGTTCAGGCACGCGTCGCAGCAGGTCTTCGCGCTCCCGGCCTGGCTGTGGTGCTGGTCGGCAGCAATCCGGCCTCACAGATTTATGTCGCAAGCAAACGTAAAGCGTGCGACGAAGTGGGGTTCGTCTCCCGCTCCTATGACCTGCCAGAAACCACCAGCGAAGCCGAACTGCTGGCGCTTATCGATACTCTGAATGCAGATAACACGATCGACGGTATTCTGGTGCAGTTGCCTTTACCGGCAGGTATCGACAACGTTAAAGTGCTGGAGCGTATCGCGCCAGATAAAGACGTAGACGGTTTTCATCCTTATAATGTCGGTCGTCTGTGCCAGCGTGCGCCGCGCCTGCGTCCCTGTACGCCCCGCGGTATTGTGACCCTGCTTGAGCGTTACAACATTGATACCTACGGCCTGAATGCGGTGGTCATTGGCGCGTCCAATATCGTTGGACGCCCGATGAGCATGGAGCTGCTACTGGCTGGCTGTACGACTACCGTTACGCACCGCTTTACCAAAGATCTGCGTCACCATGTCGAGCATGCTGATTTGCTCATTGTCGCCGTAGGTAAACCGGGCTTTATTCCCGGCGAATGGATTAAAGAAGGCGCAATTGTGATTGATGTCGGTATTAACCGTCTGGAAAATGGCAAAGTCGTTGGCGACGTCGTGTTTGACGAAGCCGCAGCGCGCGCGTCATACATCACGCCAGTACCGGGCGGCGTCGGCCCGATGACGGTCGCCACGCTTATCGAAAACACGCTGCAGGCGTGCATTGAATATCACGATCCACAAGGAAAATAACATGTCGACATTCTCTTTAGGCAAGCACCCGCACGTCGAGCTGTGCGATCTGCTCAAGCTGGAAGGCTGGAGCGAAAGCGGCGCGCAGGCGAAAATCGCCATTGCCGACGGGTTGGTGAAGGTTGATGGCGCGGCTGAAACGCGTAAACGCTGCAAAATCGTGGCCGGGCAAACGGTAAGTTATGCCGGTCAAAGCGTAAATGTCACCGACTGAGTTGCGTCGGTGAATGCGCCGGATGGCGGCTCATGCCTTATCCGGCCTACTATACAATGAACGGCAGGCCGGATGAGTCGCCTTGCGTCACCCTCCGGCAATACGGCTATTACTTACGCCGCCAGGTGGTGCCCTGCGGGCCATCTTCCAGAATAATACCCATTTCAGCGAGACGATCGCGCGCCGCGTCCGCCGCCGCCCAGTCTTTCGCTTTACGGGCATCCAGACGCTGTTGAATCAAGGCTTCAATTTCCGCGACTTCACCGTCATCCGCCTGCGCGCCGCTTTGCAGGAAAACATCCGGCTCCTGCTCCAGCAGTCCCAGCACGCCGGAAATCTTCCGCAGATGAGACGCCATCGCATTCGCGGCGGTCATATCTTCGCCCTTCAGACGGTTGACTTCACGCGCCATATCAAACAGGACGGAATAGGCTTCCGGCGTATTGAAATCGTCATTCATCGCCTCCACGAAACGCGCTTCAAAGGCCTCGCCGCCCGCCGGGGCCGCTGATTTATCCGTTCCACGCAATGCGGTGTATAACCGCTCCAGCGAGGCGCGCGCCTGCTTGAGGTTCTCTTCGCTGTAGTTCAGTTGGCTACGGTAATGCCCGGACATCAGGAAGTAGCGCACGGTTTCCGCATCGTAGTATTTCAGCACGTCGCGCACGGTAAAGAAGTTGCCCAGCGATTTGGACATCTTCTCGCGATCCACCATCACCATACCGGAGTGCATCCAGTAGTTGACGTATTCGCCGTCATGCGCGCAGGTAGACTGGGCAATCTCGTTTTCATGGTGCGGGAACATCAGATCGGAACCGCCGCCGTGAATATCAAAATGGTGGCCCAACTGCTTGCAGTTCATTGCCGAACATTCAATGTGCCAACCCGGACGCCCTTCGCCCCACGGCGACGGCCAGCTCGGCTCGCCCTCTTTCGACATTTTCCACAGCACGAAGTCCATCGGGTTACGCTTCACGTCAACGACATCTACGCGCGCGCCCGCCTGAAGCTGCTCAAGATCCTGACGGGAAAGCTGCCCATAAGTCGGATCGGTCGGTACATCGAACATCACATCGCCGTTATCCGCCACATAGGCGTGCCCTTTCTCGATTAAGGTGCGGGTGAGCTCGATAATTTCCTGAATATGGTGCGTCGCACGCGGCTCGCTGTCCGGACGCAGAATATTCAGCGCGTCGAAGTCCTGATGCATTTCCGCAATCATTCTGTCGACCAGCGCGACAAAACTTTCGCCGTTTTCATTGGCGCGTTTAATAATTTTATCGTCGATATCGGTAATGTTACGCACATACTTCAGCTTATAACCGAGAAAACGCAAATAGCGCGCGACAACGTCAAAAGCGACAAACGTGCGTCCGTGGCCAATGTGGCAGAGATCGTAAACGGTGATACCACACACGTACATGCCGACTTCCCCGGCATGAATGGGTTTGAATTCCTCTTTTTGGCGCGTCAGTGTATTAAAAATTTTTAACATCGAAGATTCCGTATAGACGTGTGTGGGTAATTAGGTGTGTATAATACTCATAATTCAACCTTGAAGCAGCACACTTTGCAAGGTGATCGCAGCTTACGGTTATGCTATAACAAGCCCCTATATGTGCCCTATTGCGGGCTAAAGCACCACTCTCTTGGAACAGGATGCAAAAATGGTTACTTTCCACACTAATCACGGCGATATCGTAATCAAAACCTTTGATGATAAAGCGCCTGAAACAGTTAAAAACTTCCTGGACTACTGCCGCGAAGGTTTTTACAACAACACCATTTTCCACCGTGTAATTAACGGTTTTATGATTCAGGGCGGCGGCTTTGAGCCGGGCATGAAACAGAAAGCCACCAAAGAGGCGATCAAAAACGAAGCCAACAATGGTCTGAAAAATACCCGTGGTACGCTGGCAATGGCGCGTACTCAGGCACCACACTCGGCTACCGCGCAATTCTTCATCAACGTGGCAGACAACGACTTCCTGAACTTCTCCGGCGAAAGTCTACAGGGCTGGGGCTACTGCGTCTTTGCGGAAGTCGTAGAAGGTATGGACGTGGTAGATAAAATCAAAGGCGTCGCCACTGGCCGTAGCGGTATGCACCAGGACGTACCAAAAGAAGACGTCATCATTGAAAACGTGACCGTCAGCGAGTAATCGTGGCGACACTGTTTATTGCAGACTTGCATCTGCAAACGGAAGAACCGGCGATCGTCGCCGGTTTTCTGCGTTTTTTAGATGTAGAAGCCCGTCAGGCCGACGCGCTGTATATTCTTGGCGATCTCTTCGAAGCCTGGATTGGCGACGACGACCCCAACCCGCTACATCGTGAGATAGCCGCCGCCATCAAAGCGGTGGTGAATGTTGGCGTTCCCTGCTTCTTTATTCATGGTAATCGCGACTTCCTGATTGGCAAACGCTTTGCCCGCGAAAGCGGCATGATTCTACTGCCGCAGGAAAAGGTGCTCGACCTGTATGGCCGCAACGTGTTGATTATGCACGGCGATACGCTTTGTACCGATGATGCCGGTTATCAGGCGTTTCGCGCCAAAGTCCATAATCCGTGGGTTCAACGACTGTTCCTTACCCTGCCGCTGTTTATCCGCCGCCGTATCGCCGCCAGAATGCGCGCCGGCAGTAAAGCCGCCAACAGCAGCAAATCGCTGGATATTATGGACGTCAATGCGCAGACCGTCGTCGCCGAAATGGAAAAACACCGCGTACAGTGGCTGGTTCACGGTCACACCCACCGCCCGGCAGTGCATGAACTTTCCGTCAACGACCAGCCCGAGTTCCGCGTGGTGTTAGGCGCATGGCATCATGAAGGTTCAATGGTAAAAGTCACGCCGGACAACGTTGAGTTAATCGCCTTCCCCCTGTAAATGTTCGTCGAATCGTCCGTTACGGCGCACACGCAACCGTTTTCCTTGCCTGATTATCATGCTATTCTTTGACACCTCAAAAGCAGCGTGTCCCGCACCACAGGAGTTTTAAGACGCATGTCTTCCCGCAATAATCCGGCGCGTGTCGCCATCGTGATGGGGTCCAAAAGCGACTGGGCTACCATGCAATTCGCCGCCGAAATTTTTGAAATTCTGGATGTCCCGCACCATGTAGAAGTGGTTTCCGCTCATCGCACCCCCGATAAGCTGTTCAGCTTCGCCGAAACGGCGGAAGAGAACGGATATCAAGTGATTATTGCCGGCGCGGGCGGCGCGGCACACCTGCCGGGAATGATTGCGGCAAAAACGCTGGTCCCGGTGCTCGGCGTGCCGGTACAAAGCGCTGCGCTAAGCGGCGTGGATAGCCTTTACTCCATTGTGCAGATGCCGCGCGGCATTCCGGTGGGTACGCTGGCGATCGGTAAAGCCGGTGCGGCTAACGCCGCCCTGCTGGCAGCGCAGATTCTGGCGCAACACGACGCGGAACTGCATCAGCGCATCGCCGACTGGCGCAAAGCGCAAACCGATGAAGTTCTGGAAAATCCCGATCCGCGGGGGACGCTATGAAGCAAGTTTGCGTTCTCGGCAACGGACAACTGGGCCGAATGCTGCGCCAGGCGGGCGAACCGCTGGGTATCGCCGTCTGGCCGGTTGGTCTGGATGCAGAGCCTACCGCCGTGCCGGTACAGCAGAGCGTCATTACCGCAGAGATTGAGCGCTGGCCGGAAACCGCGCTTACCCGCGAGCTGGCGCGCCACCCAGCCTTCGTCAATCGCGATGTATTTCCGATCATCGCCGACCGTCTGACACAAAAACAGCTTTTCGATAAACTGGGACTCGCGACCGCGCCGTGGCAACTGCTGACCAGCGCCGACGAGTGGTCCGGCATCTTTGACCGTCTGGGCGAACTGGCGATTATTAAGCGTCGCGTTGGCGGCTACGACGGTCGCGGGCAGTGGCGTCTACGCGCGGACGAAACCGGGCAACTGCCGGATGACTGCTATGGCGAATGTATTGTTGAGCGCGGTATCCATTTTTCCGGCGAAGTGTCGTTAGTCGGCGCGCGCGCTCATGACGGCAGTACCGTGTTTTACCCGCTGACGCACAATTTGCATCAGGACGGCATCTTGCGGACCAGCGTCGCGTTCCCACAGGCGAACGCCGAACAGCAGGAGCAGGCGGAATCGATGCTGTCAGCAATTATGCAGGCGCTGAACTACGTCGGCGTAATGGCGATGGAATGTTTTATCACGCCGGAAGGCTTGTTAATCAATGAACTGGCACCGCGCGTGCATAACAGCGGACACTGGACGCAAAATGGCGCCAGCATCAGTCAGTTTGAATTGCATTTGCGCGCGATTACCGGCCTGCCGTTGCCCGCGCCGGTGATTAACGCCCCGTCGGTGATGATCAACCTGATCGGCAGCGAGCTGAATTACGACTGGCTGAAGCTGCCGCTGGTACATCTGCACTGGTATGATAAAGCGGTACGTCCGGGGCGAAAAGTCGGCCATCTGAATCTGACCGACAGCGATACGTCACGTCTTAGCGCCACCCTGGAAGCGCTCTCTCCGCTCCTGCCGGGCGAATACGCCAGCGGCATTATCTGGGCGCAAAGTAAGCTTAAATAAACAGCGTGGGCGGCGCATTCTCTGTCGCCGCCCGTCGCGATCACAGACAGATGCAGGTTCCCGCTCTGCCCGCCAGGGTATCGTCAATACGCGACAGCGCGCCAATCCATGCCGGCTTTCCGCACCGCTTCACATACCCGCTTACCGCGGTCACCTTCGGCCCCATCGCGCCATCGGCTTTGGCAAACGGCGCCAGCTCATCGGGCGAAGCCTGACGAATAGCGCGCTGCTGCGGCGTTCCCCAATGTTCATACACCGCATCCGCATCCGTCAAAATGATCAAACCATCAGCCGCTATCTGCTCCGCCAGCAATGCCGCCGCCAGGTCTTTATCTATCACCGCCTCGACCCCTTCGCCCTCACCGGCAACAGGTACCCCGCCACCGCCGCTGCAAATCACCACATGGCCCTCTTTTAGCAATAACTCAATAGCGGCGCTTTCGATAATCTGACGCGGCGCCGGGGAAGCAACGACACGGCGCAGATATTTTCCATCACGTTTCATATGCCAGCCATAAGTCGCTTCCAGCGCCATTTGCTCTTCTGGCGAATAAACGGGACCGATAAACTTTTCCGGTTCAAGAAAAGCAGGATCGTCCGCCGATACCTTTATCCGCGTTAATACCGCAGTCACCGGCGGCATATCGGGTTCAAGCGCCAGACGCTGCGCCAGCATATAGCCGATCATTCCCTGACTTTCCGCTACCAGCACATCCAGCGGATAAGGCTCAACGGCTTTCCAGGCAAGGTTCTGTAAAGCCAACAGGCCGACCTGGGGGCCGTTGCCATGTACTATCGCCAGCCGATACGAGCGGGCAAGTCTCGCCAGCGCAGGCACCGCGTCGGCAATATTGCGATATTGATTCTCTGCCGTTAGCGCTTCTCCGCGCTGCAATAATGCGTTGCCGCCAAGAGCAACTACCAACGTTTTCATTCCCTATCCTTTTACTATTTGTTGTCCAAGCCAGAACCCCAGCAGCGTATCCGCGCCAGAGGTGTGCCCCAGCGCCAGCAGTCCGTCAATCGCCGTTTCTGTGCGAGCATCTCGTCGCAGCGCATGAATAAAGTGGAGTAAAGGCGACGCGAAATAACCCATAGCCGCATAGCGTAAATAGCTAACGCTCACGAGCGTCGTCGCCTGATCAAGGCTGCCGGATTGGGCAAAAAAATTACGCCCGGCGCGTTCATCTATGGCGCCAAAATACCAGGCCGCCAGCAACATTCCCGTCAGCGTGTCGTCATGACTGGGCGTTAAGCCCGGCCCTTTACCCAGCCATAGCCGCCAGTCAGTCGCAGCACCTGCAAGCGCCGACTGAAAGCAGTGACAAAACTGGCGAAGTTCCGGACATAGAGGCTGGGCTGCGGCGACGGTTAACGGCCCAAACAGCCCCGTCTCCTCACTACGCTGCATGTACGTCGCGTTAAGACGCGGCGACGCAAGATAGCGTGGAACCCGCAGCGAACAGCGCCTCTCCGG
Source organism: Salmonella sp. 741265116_PST (assembly GCF_046567715.1). Classification (NCBI taxonomy): domain Bacteria; kingdom Pseudomonadati; phylum Pseudomonadota; class Gammaproteobacteria; order Enterobacterales; family Enterobacteriaceae; genus Salmonella; species Salmonella sp. 741265116_PST. The sequence continues at coordinate 7,916 of NZ_JBKFPH010000028.1, forward strand.
CTCGCATAAAAGAAACTCGCCAATCTGAATACCGGCAGCGGTTGACTGCGGTTTTTCGCCATCGGTGAGCACATCGCGCAATGCGTCAAAATCGCCGCCGCGCAGTATCCACCCTCCCGGACTGAAGCCGCTCCCCCGACGGTGAAGCGTTAATAACTCACCGCTTTTCGCCACAAAATTAATAGAGCGACGCCATACCCCTGACATCTGCCAGGGTTGCCGATAATCCGCCGATTGTCGGCTTGCCATAAGAGGATGGATACATTTCATGAGACGCTCTCTTAACTTACGCCCATGCTTTCCGCCAGCGCTTCCAGCGCCTGCTCGAAACAGGCCAGCGGTGCACGGACGGTTCCCGCGCCAATCTGGCCAATCCCCGCCTCTTTATGCGCGATACCCGTGTTAATCAGCGGCGTAATTCCGGTCTCGACCACGCGGCGGATATCCAGTCCCAGACAGGCCCCCTGAAAATCCCAGCCGGGGATTTGTAGCTGCATGTTGCGTTCGAGATAAATTTCAGCCATCTCTTCAGAAACAGATTTCGCCGCTTCCATTCCCCCGGCACCGACAAAACGCGTTACGCCAGGCGCGGCAATCATCGCTGCGCCGCCAATACCAAACGTTTCAGTAATGGCGCTGTCGCCCATGTCTGGGTTGGCCTGATCCTGCGAAAAACCGGTAAAAAATAGCCCCTGTGGCGTATTAACAGGCGCGGTGAACCAACGGTCGCCCAGACCGCTAACCCGAATACCAAACATATCGCCATTACGGGTCATCGCCGTCACAATACTGCCGGCGCGAATCTGCGCGCCCGCGTCCATGGCGGCTTTACAGTAGGCCATCGCCAGATTAAGGAAGAATTGATCGGTGACGCTCAGAAAATCCATCACTTCCGCTATCTGCTGCTTATCGTGTTCCAGACGGGCGATATGCGGCGCCAACGTGCGCATCAGCAATGCGGAAGAGGCGATATTGCGCTGGTGGAATTCATCTCCCATCGTAATGCCCTGCGCCATCATTGCGGTCAGGTCGAGGCCCCGCTCCAGACGTCCCAGCGCTGCGCTTAATACCGGCATCAGCACATCACGCATCCAGCGCAAACGTTGCTGAACATCCTCGCCATAGGCGCCGAAACGCATCACTTTGCCGATCCCTTCGTTGAGATTGCAGTACGCGCGATTGCCATCGGTGATATTTTCCACGACCAGCATCGGCATACTGGCTGAGGTAATACCGCCCATCGGCCCCACAGCGTTAACGTGATGGCAGGGAATAAAGTTGACCTTTCCCTGCTCTAACAGCGCGAGCGCGCTCATTTCATCTTTGGCCCATCCTTCAAACAGGCACGCGCCGATACAGGCACCTTTCATCGGGCCGGTCATCTCTTGCCAGCGCATCGGCGGCCCGGCATGAAGAAGCGTTTTCCCCTGATTGAGCACGCTAATTAATGAAGAAGCTGGCTTCACATCCAGCCAGTGCGGACGTGCGCGACGAATTTGTTCGATGACTGCAGCGTTGGCTTGCGCCACTGATGTAAACATGGGAACCCCTTATTGCAAACGTTCTAACAGACGAGCCAGTTTTTTATTACCGCCAGCGACAGGTGCCCACTGGTAGTGCACCACGGGCATACCGGCAGCCTGTAAATCCAGCGCGAAGCTACGTAACCCGGCATTAATCACCGCCACCGCTTCCAGTAACCGGGGAGCTGATGGATGAGTGGAAGAGAGAGTGGGTCGAATCAGTTCCGCGGCCAACAGAGTGGCTTCGGGAAGAGAATCCACTACCGTGATGCCGGCATCTTCGAGCGCGGCGATTTGTTGCGAGCGGCACTGAGGATCGCGTTCCGTTCCGGTGACGGTTGCGATGGCGAACAGCGGCTGGTCGCCGGCGCGTGCGGCACATGCCTTCTGCCAGGCCTGAATCAGCGATGCGGCGGGATCGGCGGTCGCGCCAAAACCAATAACGACGTCCACTAATAACACGCGTACCTGCGGCTGTGCGCCAAGTCCGGCGATAAGCTGATTACGTAACGCCGGGTCGATCATCGGATGTGGTCGCCCAACGGTATAAAAGTCATCGCCCAGATCGATAATCTGGTGGCCGTCAGCGTCAAGCATCATGCCATGGTGATGTTCCGTATCCGTCGCGACGCCCAGATAGCCGGCCAGCAGCCCCGCTGCTTCCGCCGCCAGCGTTCCGCCAGTATAGAGACCACGAATCACGCCGCCTGTTGAAACCATTTCTTTACGCTGCGACGTCACGCGAGACAATAAACATGCCAGCCGGGCAGCTTCATCCAGCGTCGAGGCAAACCAGACGTTTTCCTCACGCGCAACGGGGGAGGAAAACCCTAAGAACAGCGCTACAACGGGTTTCCCGGTGGCTTTCATCGCCGCGATAATATGCTGACGAACCGCATCGGCAGGCGGTTTGGAGACAAAGGCCAGCACCTGGCTCTTTTCATCCGCGCTGAGTATCTCCAGTGCCGTTAGCGCGCTGATCCCGCCGACCTCGGCGCTCAAATCGCGTCCGCCAAGCCCGATGGCATGGGTAATCCCTTCCCCCGCCAGCGCAATCTGTGAACAGAGCTCCTGAATACCGGTGCCGGAAGCGCCAATCACCCCGATGTTGCCCTCTGGCATGACGTTAGCGAAAGCCAGCGGCGTGTTGGCGATCATAGCGGTGCCGCAATCCGGCCCCATGACCAGCAGTCCTTTATCACGCGCCCGGCGTTTTAGTCTGATTTCATCGTCCAGCGTGACATTATCGGAGAAGATCATCACGTTCAACGAACGATCCAGCGCCTGCTCCGCCAGTTCCGTCGCATATTCGCCGGCCACCGACACCAGCGCCAGATTCGCCTCTGGCAGTTTCTGACAGGCGCTTTCCCAGCGTCTGACCTGAATTAACGACTGGCTGCCGCTGCTTCCCTGCGCCAACTGCTGCAATGCTTCTTCGAGCTGTTGCACAATCACTTGCGTAATGCCGTCATCTACCGCTTCGGTACGAATCGCCACGCAAATGTCATTGGGCGTAGCGCCATGAAAATCGTCATGCCAGAAACCGGTAGTTTCCAGCAGCGACTTATTCGCAGGCGTTCCCATCATTACCGATACATCATCAACATTTTCGGACTCACTCAGCTTTCGAGAAATAATCATTAAGCTAACAGAGTCCTGAAAACACCCTTTTTTAATAAAGGCGTGGATCATAACAACTCCTTAATAATTGCACCCATTGCAATTGCACGAGCAGTGTTAATGTGCGCTTCACGGTATATATCCGGGAGGGTAAATAGAGTGATTAACGTCACATCAAGTTTATTAACAAAAGAATTCAAACAACGGCTAAAGGATTAGTTATGATTTTCTAAAAAAGCTTTTTATTTAAGCAAAAAGATAAAACCCGCCTGATTATCAAATAAATTCTAATTATATTTTTTTGCCTGTCTGGATCACATAATCATTTTATTTTCCCGGTATGTTAATCGCAGTCATGCTTCACACCGTCGTTAAAAAGGAAGACAGATGAAAATCAGTCGGGAAACACTCCATCAGCTTATCGAAAATAAGCTTTATAAAGCTGGACTAAAACGTGAGCACGCCGCCATCGTCGCCGACGTACTGGTTTATGCAGATGCCAGAGGTATTCACTCACATGGCGCCGTACGCGTTGAATATTATGCCGAACGAATTTCAAAAGGCGGCACCAACCGAGAGCCGACGTTCCGCATTGAGAATACCGGTCCCTGTACGGCGATACTGCATGCCGATAATGCTGCCGGGCAGGTCGCAGCCAAAATGGGAATGGAGCATGCTATTGAAATAGCCAAAAAAAATGGCGTCGCGGTTGTCGGCATTAGCAGAATGGGCCATAGCGGCGCCATCTCTTATTTCGTCCGCCAGGCTGCTCGCGAAGGCCTGATTGGTCTGTCTATCTGTCAGTCCGATCCTATGGTCGTGCCGTTTGGCGGGGCGGATATTTACTATGGCACTAATCCGCTGGCCTTTGCCGCGCCGGGCGAAGGCGAGGACATCATTACCTTTGATATGGCCACCACCGTGCAGGCCTGGGGAAAAGTCCTCGATGCACGGTCCCGCAATGAGTCCATTCCGGAGAGTTGGGCCGTCGATAAAAACGGCGCGCCGACACATGATCCTTTTGCCGTCAATGCGTTATTACCCGCCGCAGGCCCGAAAGGTTACGGCCTGATGATGATGATCGATATTCTGTCCGGTATTCTGCTGGGGCTGCCGTTTGGCCGCCAGGTCAGTTCGATGTATGAAGATTTACACGCCGGACGCAATTTAGGACAACTTCATCTGGTCATTAATCCGGCGTTCTTTTCTTCCTGTGAATTATTCCGCAAACATATTAGTCAGACCATGCAGGAACTCAATTCCGTGAAGCCCGCCCCCGGTTTTAAACAGGTTTATTATCCTGGACAGGATCAGGATATTAAACAGAAAAATGCCGATATGAATGGTATCGATATTGTTGATGATATTTATCAATATCTGATTTCCGATGCCCTCTATCTCAAGTCATACGAAACAAAAAATCCCTTTGCCCAATAATTATTGAAACAGGAATTTTCTATGATAAAGCATTTTCGCCACGCGATAGAAGAAACATTGCCCTGGCTCTCCTCCATTGGAGCCGATCCTACGGGTGGAATGACGCGTTTACTTTATTCGCCTGAGTGGCTGGAAACACAGCAGCAGTTTAAAAAGCGAATGGCAGAAAGCGGTCTGGAAACACGCTTTGATGACGTCGGAAATTTATATGGCCGCCTTTGCGGCACACAATTTCCGGAGCAGGTGATTTTAAGCGGTTCGCATATTGATACGGTCGTCAACGGCGGCAATCTGGACGGGCAATTCGGCGCGCTTGCCGCCTGGCTGGCGCTCGACTGGCTAAAAGCGACCTACGGCGCGCCGCTGCGCACCGTCGAGGTAGTATCAATGGCTGAGGAAGAAGGCAGCCGTTTCCCTTACGTTTTTTGGGGCAGCAAGAACATTTTTGGCCTGGCGAATCCTGAAGAGGTACGCCATATCCAGGACGCCAAAGGCACAGGCTTTGTCGACGCTATGCAGGCGTGCGGATTTACCCTTCCCGCCGCGCCGCTCGCTGCGCGAACCGATATCCACGCCTTTGTTGAATTGCATATTGAGCAAGGCTGCGTTCTGGAGAGCAACGGACAGTCGATTGGCGTTGTCAACGCCATCGTCGGGCAACGTCGCTACACGGTGGCGCTCAACGGTGAGTCCAACCATGCAGGCACAACGCCAATGGGCTATCGTCGCGATACGGTGCATGCCTTCAGTCGTATTTGCAGTCAGTCCATTGAAAAAGCCAAACAGCATGGCGATCCCCTGGTATTAACGTTCGGCAAAGTTGAGCCGCAGCCGAATACGGTCAATGTTGTCCCTGGAAAAACCACATTTACAATCGATTGCCGGCATACGGACGCCGCGGTACTTCGCGAATTTACCGAACAGTTGGAAAACGATATGCGCGCCATCTGCGATGAAATGGATGTCAGCATCGATATCGATTTGTGGATGGACGAAGCGCCGGTGCCGATGAACGCCGAACTGGTCGCGGCCCTCACCAGGCTGTGTGAAACCGAACAACTGAACTATCGCATAATGCATAGCGGCGCAGGTCATGACGCGCAAATTTTCGCGCCGCGCGTCCCTACCTGTATGATTTTCGTCCCCAGCATTAATGGTATCAGCCATAACCCGGCGGAACGTACCAACATTAATGACCTTGCTGAAGGGGTCAAAACTCTGGCATTAATGCTTCATCAACTTGCCTGGCAAAAATAAGGAGCCATCAATGGGATATCTGAATAACGTCACGGGTTACCGCGATGATTTACTGGCGAACCGCGCCATTGTGAAACACGGTAACTATGCGCTCTTAACGCCGGACGGTCTGGTGAAAAATATTATTCCCGGCTTTGAAAACTGTGACGTCACCATCCTTTCGACGCCGAAGCTGGGTGCTTCTTTCGTCGATTATCTGGTCACCTTACATCAGAATGGCGGCAACCAGCAGGGCTTTGGCGGCGAGGGGATTGAAACTTTTCTCTATGTCATTGCGGGAAATATTGAAGCTAAAGTAGAAGGAAAAACATTCTCTTTAACCCAGGGCGGATACCTCTATTGTCCACCGGGCGAGATGATGACCTTTAGCAACGCTCAAACGGAAGACAGCCAGCTATTTTTATATAAACGCCGCTATATTCCTGTCGAGGGTCATGCCCCGTGGTTGGTTTCCGGCAATGCCAGCCAGCTGGAGCGTATTCATTATGAAGGCATGGAAGATGTTATTCTGCTGGATTTCCTGCCTAAAGAGCTGGGCTTCGATATGAATATGCATATTCTGTCGTTCGAACCGGGCGCCAGCCACGGCTATATTGAAACCCACGTCCAGGAACATGGCGCTTATATCCTTTCCGGCCAGGGAGTTTATAACCTCGACAACAACTGGGTGCCGGTGAAAAAAGGCGACTACATTTTCATGGGCGCTTATTCCCTGCAGGCCGGATACGGTGTAGGTCGTGGCGAAGCATTCAGCTACATCTACTCCAAAGACTGTAACCGCGACGTTATGATTTAACGGCGGGCAGCCCTCCTGATTATTTTTAATTTAGCTATGTTGGATTTTGCCACGGTGAGAACCGTGGCTTTTTTTATGCTTAACGAGTCCCGATATTCTGGCCAAGTTTGATGACGCGGGCAATATTACAGGCGCTGTGGTAGAGATTTTGTTCACCGTTCGCCAGAACTTCCGGCAAAGGCGCCAGCCGCGGCAAAATACTGAATACCGCATCAATACCGTGGCGATGGACCACTTCCACGCCGTCGCCCAGTACGCCGGCAATGCCGATAACCGGGACGTGATGTCGTTTCGCCACTGACGCGACGCCTATCGGCGCTTTTCCTCCCGCCGTTTGCGAGTCGATTCGTCCTTCTCCGGTAATCACCAGCGAGGCCTCTTTTACCGCCTCCTCCAGCTTCACCGCCTGCATAACAATCTCAATACCGGGCTTCATTTCCGCTTCCAGAAAGACGATAGCGGCAATCCCCATTCCTCCGGCCGCGCCACCGCCCGGTATTTGAGACATGTCGCGTCCGGTCAGGGCATGTAAGACACGGGCATAATTACGCAATCCATTTTCCAGCGTCTCGACCATTTCAGGCGTTGCCCCTTTCTGCGGACCGAATACCGCCGCCGCGCCGCGTGGCCCCACCAACGGGTTATCAACATCACAGGCAACCTCAATACGACACTCTGAAATTCGCGGATCGCACCCCTGCAGGTCAATGCTCGCCAGGCGCGATAAATTGCCCCCTCCGGCGCCAAGCGGCGTTCCCTGCGCGTCCAGAAAACGCACACCGAGCGCCTGCGCTACTCCCATTCCGCCATCCACCGTGGCGCTGCCGCCGATACCCAGAATAATATGGCGAATCCCCGCGTCCAGGGCGTGACGAATCAATTCGCCGGTGCCGAAACTGGATGCCAGCAGCGGATTACGCGCCTCTGGCGCCACCAGCATCAATCCGCTCGCCGCCGCCATTTCAATAATCGCCGTTTTGCCGTCGCTGGTCAGGCCATAAAATCCGTTTACTTTTTCCCCCATCGGCCCGCTAACGTCCACAGAAACCCGTTTCCCGCCGGTCGCAGCCACCATCGCGTCCACGGTTCCTTCTCCACCATCGGCGATCGGTAAACAGACATAGCGCGCATCAGGAAATACGGTTGAAAATCCCGCTTTAATAGCCTGACAGCATTTATCAGCGCTTAAGCTCTCTTTAAATGAATCTGGCGCAATTACAATCTTCATCATGTCTCCTTGTTTTCTCACGTTATTTAATGCGTTCCCACGGAATAAGATTTTCCATAAGCACTGCCAGTAAGATTCCCACCAGTAATCCGTTGCTAAGCAAAGGACGAATCATCAGTGGAAGATCCTGTAAATAGACCGGAGGAAGCCCCATCAAAAAAATGCCGACAAAAAGCGGTAACGCCAGGCGATAAATATTCCGCGCGGTAAATGTAATTTGCTGGCTAAAAACCAAACCGGAATAAAGTAAAGGTAAATAAGAGACCAGCATAACGGCGCTGCTGATCGCCAGTGGAATAGCGCAAAATAAGCGGGTTAACGGCGTTATAATGGCAACCAGCAGACACAGCGCGCTACCGCAGATAAAAGATTTGCGAGAACTGTCGCCGGTTTGCGTTAATAAACCAATGGAAGATACAAAAGGCGAAAAAGGCACGACCGCGAAAGGCACCGTCACTAACGTCATCAGTCCGGAAATCATAAAGCTTCGGCGATAACGAGAACTGCCCGACCCTTGATGCAGATAAAAGATATCGGTACCGCGGATGGCGCCGTAAGTGTTGCTGATGTTGACTAGCCCCGTCATCACCGCCGTCACAATAATACCCGGCATCAGCGTGCCGTGGCTGCCCAGCGGAAACCATCGCCAGCTTAATTCACCTGGCGGTAAGTGTGATGAAGGAAAGCATAACCGCCATAGCCCCCACCCGACCACGGTCCCTACCAGTAACGCGTAACGGGAGATACGCTGCTGCAGGAAAATAATCATCGCGAGGATAAAACACATCACCGCGACCGCCAGCCCAAAGGGGGCCAATTTGATTCTGGCGCTGGTATCGGCAATGCCAAAAGGCAGCCCCAGCATGCCTTTAAAAAATATTGAGGTCAGTTGCGCGCCCAAAAGCAGCATGAAAAAAACCATTACCGCCGGCGTAAACAGGCGAGCCAGACGGTGTCCTAAGCCGCTAATGCCGATAAATATCGTCACCATCGCGGAGATCGCGATCCCGACCGACAGGCTGGAGGCGATATCGTTCAGCGGCGTGCCGCGAGACGCCTCGCCAAGCGTAATCGTAAGAATAGCGCCCCACCACAACCCTGTCGGCCCTTCCATAATGGCGCGGCGATGGCCGCAAAATGCCTGAACCAGGCAGGCCAACGCGGTGGTCAAAAAAGCGTATTGTGTGAGCATTAACAGGTTATCAGCGGGAAGATGAAAAGCGGACAGCAAGGTAGGGGGAACCACAACCGTGTTACAGAAAATAAAGAAAAACCACTGAAAGCCGGACAATACACTTTCGCGGTTAATAACAGGGAACATATCCACACCTTAAAATAGAGAATGCCCGTCGTGACGACGGGCATTAAATCACACCGGATTACTGCTGATGTTTAAGGATAAACTGACCTTTTGGCGGCACAGGGAAGCCATGCTCGATGTCATAAATAACATCGCCGCGCAAAATCGTTTTGGTAATACGCGCGCCAATAGTACGGCCAACATACGGACTGACTTTATGGCGATATTCCAGATCTTCATTTTTCAGAACATAGCTGCTGTCAGGCTGAATAAAGACCAGGTCAGCATCTTTGCCGGGGGCAATACGTCCTTTATGTTTCAGACCAAAAATATCGGCGGCGTTGGTCGCCATTAATTTGCCAAACATCGGCAACGACATACCGCGTTTTTGCACCGCTTCATCAAACATGACGTCCATGCAGTTTTGCAGTCCGGCAATTCCGCCCCATGCTTGCATGATATTGCCTGCTTTCATTTCCGGAGGGCATGGAGAGTGGTCGGATACCAGGCAGTCGATTTCGCCGTTAAACAGTTTTTCCCACATCCCTTTCTGGTTTTCCTGGTCGCGAATTGGCGGAGAACATTTTGCCAGGGTGCCAATCTCTTCGAACTGATCGGTATCGAGGACAAAATAGTGCGGGCACGATTCACAGGTGACATCCTGACCTTCCTGACGCGCGCGCGTTACTTCCTCTACCCCCTCCGGGCTGCTGATATGGCAAACGTGCAGACGGCAACCTGCCGCTTTCGCCAGATACAGCACGCGACGAATGGCTTCCACTTCAGTAAATACCGGACGTGAGGCGACATAATCATGCGCCGTTACGCGTCCTTCGCGTTTAGCTTCTTCACCCAGCTCATCGCAAATCAGAGCATTTTCGCAATGTACCAGTACCGTCTGGTCCATTTCCCCCAGTTTTTGCGCGCCTTTGTAAAACTGCCAGTCATTAACGTCGCGAAAATCATTATCGATGCCACGATCGCCGCAGGTGGCGACAAAGCACTTGAAGCCGACAACGCCCACTTCGTCCAGCTCATGCAACCGATCCAGGTTATAAGAGACCAAACCGCCCAACTGCGCGGCGTCGATGGTCAACTTACCTTTCGCCGCGTCAAACTTGAGTTCAATCGTCTCACGATCGACCGTCGCCGGCAGCTGATTGAGCGGCATCTCAATCATCGTGGTAATACCGCCTTTCGCCGCCGCGCGCGTACCGGTTTCATAGCCTTCCCAGTGGGTACGGCCCGGTTCAGAAATGTGGGTATGCGCGTCAACCATGCCCGGCGAAACGATCAATCCCGTCGCATCCAGCACATTTTTCGCTTCCCCCAGGTTCTCGCCAATCGCGGCGATTTTTCCGCCCTGGACGGCGATATCGATAACTCTCGCTTCGTTTTCTAAGATGACAGTACCGTTTTTAATAATTAAATCAAAAGACATAACAAACTCCTTGTATGGATACAGATAGTTTTTAAATAGCGCACACTTCATTAAATACGCTTAATGCTTTTTCAATATTTAACCTGCGAGTTTTTGCTCTCCTGTATTTTCAAAACGCGTGCGTTTCTTCAATAGCGCATAAGCAACGAACGCAACTATTACGCCTACAAACCAGGACACGCGGGATAAAGGCTCCATAAATGGTATAAACTTGCCGCCTAATGACAGAATGACTGCGACCAGGGTGACTGAAAATGCAGTCAGGTTAAATCCATTATCATAATATTTGTAATCACCGCTGGCGGTGTACAGCTCATCAAGATTAATTTTTCCACGCATTACCACAAAATAATGAGCTAACATTACGCCGATTACCGGGCCAAGCATACCGCCGATAATATCGAGGAACAGATAAATACTGTCCTGATTCTCCATTAATTTCCATGGGCAAATCAGTAGACTGATAATACTGGCAATCATTACGCCATTTTTATAGTTAAGCTTTGTCGGGGCAAGCGCCGCAATTTGATACCCCGCAGGTATAATATTACCGGTGGCGTTGGTTGAAATTGTCGTCATCAGAATCACCAGCACCGCAAAGAATGAAGCAAACAGGCTGTCCCAGCGCTGCACAATATCCAGCACGTTCCAGGTATCCATACCATAATGAATACTGGCTCCGGCAATAATGCACACGCTGGCTACGGCGAATAATATATACGCTACGATAAGCCCCAGCGTTTGTCCCAATGCCTGAGCACGAAATGAATGCGCGTTTTGCGTGAAATCGGACGCGCTCACCGCTGGCGCAGCCCAGACGGCGACTACGGCGTTAATCACCACCAGGAACAGAAAGCCGCTGTGCTCTGCTTTTTGCACGCCTGAAGGCAGATAGTCCAGAATCGGGCCAATGCCGACCAGCGATATTGCCCAAATAGCCATGCCGCCAAAGACAATGTAAATACATGGATTGAGAATAGCGGTAAATTTATTTAATACTTTACCACCGCCAAAACCGATGCCAACGTTAATAATCCAAAAAATTAGAAAAGTAATTAGCCCTGGCAGTGAAAGACCCAACAGCTTGAAATCTCCGCCTAATGTCAGAAATCCTGGCCAGATCTTCCCAATCAAAATAAGAAATGCCAGCGATCCCGCGTAACACTGCAAGCCGAACCACATAATTGCCGCGATTCCCCCTCGTAATAATCCAGGGAATAGCGCGCCGCGGACGCCGTAAGAACCTCGCAATATCATAGCAAAAGGAACGCCATATTTGCTGCCTGCCGCGCCATTCATTACCATCGCTGCCGCAATAAATAATGCGCTGATAATAATGGCCAACATGATATTAAATGTTGATAGCCCCAGTATAAAAAAACCGCCGACCATAACGTAATTTGGCACGTTATGTACAGATCCCATCCATAAGGTGAAATAATTAAATGTTTTCCAGTTTCGTTGGGTTTCTGTTTTAGGTAATAAGTCTTCGCTATAACCGCGCTGCTGATATAGCTCTCTTTGATGTTCCATAAATCCCTCTTTTCACGCATCGGATAACGTTGTTATGGGTTTAGCTATGAGGAACAAATAAATATAAAATAAAGAATTAATAGATATAATTATTTTTAAGCTGAAGCAATACGTTGTGTTGCTTTCTTTTTATATAATGTGACAGCAGCAAAGATCAGCGTTCCGGTAACCACTAAACATGCTGAAATCACAAAACTGATCTCCTTCGACCCCGTTACATCCGAAATAAATCCGGTCAACGTTGGGGCGACAACCGCCGAGCTCATGCCAAAGAAATTAAAAAGGCTGAAAGCTCTTCCCAGACTTTTTGCCGAAGCCTGTTCAGATACAAAGGAGATCAGGATCGGGTCTACTGCCATTTTCCCCAGCAAGCCGTATAGCGTCAGACTGACCATCAGCATCGTGGTATTCGGGGACAAAACCGTAAACGCCAACATTGCTGCCGCCACAATTTCCAGACCGAGAATAACCTTAACTTTACTGTTACGGAATTTATCTGACAGATGGCTAAAAAATAACGCCCCCGGTACGCCAACCACCGCTACCAGCGCTGATGCCAGCCCGATAGCTCCGCCATCAAATCCTCTTTCAGTCTGTAGATAAGAGGGCAGCCAGGTCACTATCAAATAGTAACCGTAGCAGGTACAGAAATAGAGGAAGTAAACGCTACACAATAAACCAGAGAATAAAGGCGCGCGTTTCTCATCTTCCGTAACGGTTTGGGTTTGCTTTTCCGCTTGCGCAGAGTCGCTTTTGGCTTTACCGCGAATGATCAGCGTAAAGACGCACAGCATGATTACTAATATCGCGGCCACGATATACAGTACATTTTGCCAGGCCATGCTCATGTTTTTTACTAATACGCTGGAACCGATTAAGCCAATCCCCATCCCTATAGCCGACCCACTGTTGATAATCGCGTTGGCTAATGCCCGACGGGCCTGCGGCACGTTTGCCGAAGAGAGTGAATAAGCCGAGCTAAAGAAAGAAGCGCATCCGCCACCTGCCATTAGCGACCCTATATAGATCATGGTCAGGCCATTGGCTTTCGCGATACAGAGTGTACCAATAATAAATAGCGTAAATCCGGCCATCAGCATGATTTTTTGACCGAATTTATCGACCAATATTCCGCAAGGAATTTGCATACTGCAGTAAGCAAAAAAGTAAAAACTTGCAATAGCGCCTATTTCTGCATTACTTACATTGTCTAAAGATGCCTGAATTTCTGGATAAATTGGCGTAAGCACGGTGCGATAGATCCAAATCGCTACCCAGCCCAGACTCATTACGACAACAATTTGTTTCCAGTAATCAATCCCGGATTTTTTAGTTTCACTCATGTTCTTCACCTTTACAGAGTGTTCCTTGTGAACAGGTATCGCTGCAGCCGCAGCGATACACATAATTAGGACAATTTATGATTGGCCATTAATTCCAGCGCCTGTACCATTGCCGAATGATCAAGCTGGCTCCCGCCATTTGCCGCACAGGTATTGAATAATTCCTGGCAGGTCGCCGTATTCGGTAAATTCAGCGCCAGCGCTTTTGCGCTTTGCAATGCAAGATTAAGGTCTTTCTGATGAAGCGAGATTTTGAAACCAGGCTCGAACGTCCGGTTGATCATCCGCTCGCCGTGAACTTCCAGAATGCGTGAAGAGGCGAACCCGCCCATTAATGCCTGGCGCACGCGTACCGGATCGGCACCTGCTTTTGCAGCAAACACTAAGGCTTCAGAAACCGCTTCAATATTCAGCGCAACAATAATTTGGTTAGCCACCTTACAGGTTTGCCCATCCCCATTGCCGCCCACCAGGGTGATATTTTTTCCCAGGATGTCAAAGAGCGGTTTAACGCGGTCAAAGACTTTCTGCTCGCCGCCGACCATAATCGACAGAGTGCCTTCACGCGCCCCGATTTCGCCCCCGGAAACCGGGGCATCCAGGTAATCAGCGCCCATTTCATTAACGCGCTGGGCAAAACGTTTGGTTTCGATAGGAGAAATAGAACTCATATCGACGATGGTTTTTCCCTGAAGCGATGTTTTAGCGCAACCGTGTTCGCCAAATAACACGTCTTCAACCTGCGGCGTATCCGGCACCATTATGAAGATGATGTCTGCAAATTCAGTTACCTGACGTGCAGTCTCAACATTTACCGCCCCCAGCGAGAGCAGTTCGTCCGCGACCGGACCAATAGTCGTGACGTGTAATTGATGACCGGCGCGTGCCAAATTGATAGCCATTGGCGAGCCCATAATTCCCAGGCCAATAAATCCCAGTTTCATATACAACCTCTTTTATTGCTTTCGGTGTTTCCAGATTCAGGCAACACAATCCCCTTCCAACACAGTGGAAAAAAAAGCGCTGCCCGAATTATTCTGCGTTTTAACGGTACTGATTAATCCACAATAATCCCGCTTCCGTGGTAGTCAGTGGTTTATATTCACAGCCAACCCAGCCATCATAACCAGACTGTTTAATGACATTAAAAATAAAGTCATAATTGATTTCCCCGGTCCCCGGCTCGCCGCGACGCGGGTTATCAGCAATTTGTAAATGGCCTATTTTATCGGCCCATGCCGTCATGGTTTGCGTTAATTCCCCTTCCATGCGTTGCATGTGATAAATATCATACTGAATTTTGATATTATCGCTGCCGATATCCTTAATTAATGCTAACGCCTGTTGAGTGCCGGTGAGATGGAATCCCGGCATATCAAAGTGATTAATAGGTTCGATAAGTAATAAAATGTCTTCTTTCGCCAGCATATTTGCCGCATAGCGCAGGTTTTCAACCAACGTGTCGTGGATCTCCGTTGCGGAGAATCCTGACGGCGTTTTACCCACCAGACAATTTATTTTCTTATTGCCTAACGCACGTGCATAGCGGATTGCGGCCGCTACGCCATCGCGAAACTCTTCTTCGCGCCCAGGAATACAGGCAATTCCACGTTCGCCAGCCGCCCAGTCGCCAGCCGGTAAATTATGTAACGTATGTTCCAGATTATTATCCCTGAGCTTACGTTTTAACACTTCGATGTCGTTATCGTAGGGAAACATGAATTCCACGCCGCGAAATCCCGACAACGCCGCTTTATCAAAGCGTTCCAGGAAATCATATTCCGTAAACAGCATAGAAAGATTGGCAGAGAAACGTAACATCGATTACCTCCCTTACTCATATTTCATAAAACAGGTTTCTGTTGGCGCATCTTTCGCACTATCCGCAACCTCTTCAAACTCGGTTACGTTATCCAGTTCGCTGCCCATGGAAATATTGGTTACGCGTTCCAGAATGACTTCCACCACCACCGGAACGCGATATTGCGCCATTAGCGCTTTGGCTTGTTCAAATGCAGGCGCAATATCTTCCGGTTTAAAGACACGAATGGCTTTACAGCCTAATCCTTCCGCCACTTTTACATGGTCAACGCCATAACCATTCACTTCGCTGGAGTTGATATTTTCAAAGGCGAGCTGTACGCAGTAGTCCATGTCAAATGCGCGTTGCGACTGGCGAATCAGGCCAAGATAAGCGTTGTTAACCAGCACATGGATATACGGAATGTTAAACTGCGCGCCGACGGCTAACTCTTCAATCAGGAACTGGAAGTCGAAATCGCCGGAAATCGCCACCACATTGCGTTGCGGATCGGCAGCACATACCCCTAATGCCGCCGGGATTGTCCAGCCAAGAGGCCCCGCCTGGCCGCAGTTGATCCAGTGTCTGTCTTTAAACACATGCAGCATCTGCGCTGCCGCGATTTGCGACAACCCAATGGTGGTGACATAGCACACATCGCGACCAAAGGCTTTGTTCATCTCTTCATAGACGCGCTGCGGCTTCACTGGCACGTTGTCAAAGTGGGTTTTACGCAGCAAAGTCCGTTTACGCTGCTGGCATTCATCCACCCAGGTCTTCCGGCATGGCAAACGCCCCGCTTTTTGCATCTCCTGCGCGACATCGATCAGCAACGTTAGCGCCGCTTTGGCGTCAGAAACGATGCCCAGATCCGGGCACAACACGCGGCCAATTTGCGTCGGTTCAATATCGATATGGATGATTTTTCGCCCCTGAGTATATTTCTCAACGGACCCCGTATGACGGTTGGCGAAACGGTTACCGATGCCAAAAACCATATCGGATGCCAGCAGAGTGGCGTTACCGTAGCGGTGCGCCGTTTGCAGGCCAACCATCCCCGCCATTAAGGGGTGATCGTCCGGGATACAGCCCCAGCCCATCAGAGTAGGGATCACCGGTACGCTGGTCAGTTCGGCAAACCGCTGCAGCAGTGGCGCGGCGTCGGCGTTAATAACCCCGCCGCCCGCGACAATTACCGGACGCTCGGACTGAATCAGCATCTCCAGCGCCTTTTCAATCTGTACGCGGCTGGCGGCTGGCTTATATACCGGCAGCGGCTCATACATATCCGGATCGAATTCGATTTCCGCAACCTGGACATCAAACGGTAAATCAACCAGCACAGGACCTGGGCGGCCTGAGCGCATCAGATGAAAAGCCTGTTGTAATACGCGCGGCACCAGCGCCGCCTCACGAACCGTCACTGCCATCTTGCTGACTGGTTTTGCAATCGCTTCAATATCGACTGCCTGGAAATCTTCCTTGTGCAGACGCGCTCGTGGCGCCTGACCGGTAATGCATAAAATCGGGATAGAGTCGGCAGAAGCGGAATAGAGCGCGGTGATCATGTCGGTTCCCGCCGGGCCGGAAGTGCCCAGGCAGACCCCAATATTACCTGCCGCCGCACGTGTGTAGCCCTCAGCCATATGCGAAGCGCCTTCCACATGACGCGCCAGTATATGGCGAATGCCTCCATGCTTACGCATTGCAGAATAGAAGGGGTTGATTGCAGCCCCAGGAACGCCGAATGCTGTGGTGATACCTTCTTTTTCCAGCACATACATTGCCGCATCCACGGCTCTCATTTTTGCCATTTTATTGCTACCTCTTTTTATTGGAAAAAGTTTCCAACTTTTAAAAATTTTAAAAAAGTCCCGCTCCAGCGAGCGGGATGCGGCTCAGGCTACAGGGGGTTTTAGCCCAAGCGCCGTACTGATGTCTTTCGCGGTATCCCGTACCAGTTCACCCTGGCTGATAAAGCGATCTTCCGTCAGCCGGGAAGCCGGTCCCGATATTGAGATAGCGGCGACCACGCTGCCCGCATCGTCATAGATAGCGGAGGCGATACAATTCAGCCCGACAACATGTTCTTCCTGGTCAACGGTGTAGCCCTGTTCACGCGCCTGCTCCAGATTTTTAAGCAGGATAGGTAAATCCACCAGAGTGGTCGGCGTAAACCGCCGCAAACCGGTATTGACGACGATCCCCACCAGCTCTTCTTCGGTGAGCGGGTAAAGCAGCGCTTTTCCGGCGCCGGAAGCATGTAACGGCAGACGACTCCCTAAGGGCGCGCACATTCTGACCATCGATTTGCACTCCTTTTGACCGATTAACACCGCTTCATTACCGTTGCGAATCGCTACGTTGACCGTCTCGCCAGAAAGCAGCATAAGTCGGTGCATAAAGGGTCCGGCCACCGAGAGGACATCGCGATTATGAATATACGCAGAGCCCACATTAAATACGCCTAAACCAATATGCCACCAGCCAAGCTGGCTATCCTGGTACACAAAATCAGCCGCTTGCAGTACCTTTAACAGGCGAAACGTCGTAGAAAGCGGTAAATCCAGGCTGCCGGAAATATCACTAACTGATGAACTGCCGCCGCTTCTTTCGAGATATTGCAATATCGCTATGCCCCTCTCCAGCGCCTGAGCGCCTTTCTGCGCAGTCGGCTCTGCCTGTCCTGGCCTGCCGCGTCGTCTTACTTCCGTCATATTTACGTTAACTCCGGCCCAAAATATGAGCATAAACAATGAACAATATGTTCATCTTATGCAAGAAGGCCAATAGCGTCACGCAAAACAGAGTTCATGTGTCGGGATACTTTCAACATCACAGTTATCGCTGCCACCGCGATCCACCGTCAGAAAATCGGTAACCGTCTGCCACGCAAACAGCGGGTGATGCCATACATTACGGTGATAATTGACGCCCTGCCGTCCATTGCTAATAAACGCCCGCAGCGTGGAGAGATCGGGTTTATCATCGCCGAGCGCGACAATAACGACAAAAGCCTCGCCGTTCATCGGCACAAACGCCTGCGTACCTAAAGGATGACGTTCCAGTTCATGTACCACAATAGGCATCACGGCCGGTTGCGCCCTGTTAATACTGATCAGCGTGCGATCCTGCTCCAGAACTTCAACCTTCGCCAGGTCGTGATATCGCTCAACTAACCCGTTGTTTATATGAAAAAAGTCACGTTCCTGCGTCTCAATAACATCGCCATAAGCGCTGAACGTCTTCTGATCTAACGGTAATACCTCAAGTTTCATTATTTTTCCCTTGTAGCTCGATTCCGTTTAACCGCGGTTTGGACTCTATCCGGTTTCAATACCATGCAATCTAAAACCTTCGGGATTTAACATCAACATAAAAGTTGGAATATTTTTCCAAAAGTAGATTTAGACCACAAATCAAACATGGCTATTATGTAAAACTACTTAAAAATCATAGGAAAACAATTCTGGTTTTATCAGGATCGTAAGGAGGCGTCTGACGATGTTTGACCCGGAAACACTGCGTACCTTTATCAGCGTTGCCGAAACGGGGAGTTTCTCCAAAGCGGCGGAGCGCCTGTGTAAAACCACGGCAACCATTAGCTACCGCATCAAACTGCTGGAGGAAAATACCGGCGTAGGGCTGTTCTTTCGCACAACGCGAAGCGTCTCGTTGACGGCGGCGGGCTCTCACCTTCTCTCTCAGGCAAAAGACTGGCTTGCGTGGCTGGACAGTATGCCTGACGAGCTACGCCAGGTTAACGACGGCGTAGAGCGTCAGGTCAATATTGTGGTGAATAACCTGCTCTATAGCCCGCAAGCGGTCGCCAGTCTCTTATCGTGGCTTAATGCGCGTTACCCTTTCACTCAGTTTCACTTTTCCCGGCAAATTTATATGGGCGTCTGGGATTCGCTCCTGTATGAAGGTTTTTCGCTGGCGATTGGCGTAACTGGCACCGAGCCGTTGGCTAATACCTTTATGCTCGACCCTTTAGGTTCCGTACAATGGCGTTTTGTGATGTCCGCGGATCATCCTTTAGCTCACGTCAGCGGGCCTCTAACAGAAGCGCAGTTGCGCCGTTTCCCGGCAATTAATATCGAAGACAGCGCGCGTACGCTGACCAAGCGGGTAGCCTGGCGCCTTCCGGGGCAGAAGGAAATTATCGTGCCTGATATGGAAACCAAAATCGCCGCTCATCTGGCAGGCGTCGGTATCGGTTTTGTCCCGCAGCCGCTTTGTCAAACGCTGATCGACAAAAACGAACTGGTAAGCTGTACCATTCCGACGATGCGTCCGCCCTCACCGTTAAGCCTCGCCTGGCATAAATTTGGCGGAGGCAAAGCGGTAGAAGACATTGTGAAATTATTTACCCAACGACAGCCCGAAATAGCCGGTTTTTTATCCATTTTCAACACGGTACGCTGTTAAAAATCAAGCCACTTTGCGAATTGGCGCGTAAAATAGCGCAAAGGATGATTTAAGGTTACGTTTTACGTTATGCAAGACAGACAAAAAGCACAGGACTATCGCGCGCTCCTCCTTGCCGATACGCCTTTAATTGATGTACGCGCGCCGATTGAGTTTGAACAGGGCGCCATGCCGGGCGCTATCAACCTGCCATTGATGATGGATGACGAGCGGGCCGCCGTCGGCACCTGCTACAAACGTCAGGGCGCGGATGCGGCGTTAGCGTTGGGGCATCGGCTGGTTTGCGGCGACATTCGCCAGCAGCGGCTTGAGGCCTGGAAAGCCGCGTATCAACGTTTCCCCAACGGATATCTGTGCTGCGCGCGCGGCGGTCAGCGGTCACATATCGTACAACGTTGGCTGCAAGAAACAGGGATTGACTGCCCGCTTATTGAAGGCGGCTATAAAGCGCTGCGCCAGACAGTAATTCAGGCGACCTGGCAACTGGCGCAAAAACCGATACTTTTAATTGGCGGCTGTACGGGCAGCGGCAAAACGCAACTGGTGCGACAACAGCCCAACGGCGTGGATCTGGAAGGTCTCGCGCGTCATCGCGGCTCCTCTTTTGGCCGCACACTGAAACCCCAGCTCAGCCAGGCCAGTTTTGAAAACAAACTTGCCGTTGAATTGCTGAAAATTAACGCGCGTCAGACGCTAAAAAGGTGGGTACTGGAAGATGAAGGGCGAACGATCGGCGCCAACCATCTGCCTGAGTGTTTACGCGAAAGAATGGCGCAGGCCCCCATTGCGGTAGTGGAAGATCCGTTTGCGCTTCGTCTGGAACGACTGCGTGAAGAGTATTTCATCCGTATGCATCACGACTTCACCCACGCCTACGGCGATGAAGCCGGTTGGCAGGCGTATAGTGAATATCTTCATCATGGACTGTTCGCTATTCGCCGCCGTCTGGGGTTGCAACGCTTTGCCGAACTGACGGACACGCTGGATAGGGCGCTGGCGGAGCAATTATCCAGCGGCAGCACCGACGGCCATATGGCATGGCTGGTTCCGCTACTTAACGAATATTACGACCCAATGTATCGCTATCAACTGGAGAAAAAAGCCGCGAATATCGTTTTTCGCGGCCCATGGCAAGAGGTTGCCAACTGGCTAAAAGCGCAATAGCTTATTTTTATTGCCGGCTGACGCTACATTGAGCCGGCTTAGTGTCTGTCGCGCTTGTCGGCACGTTTTGCCAGCCAGTCGCCCAGCATCTGAACGACCTGAACCAGCACAATCAGCGCCACCACGGTAACAACCATCACTTCGGTTTCGTAACGGTAGTAGCCATAGCGAATCGCCAGGTCGCCTACCCCGCCGCCGCCGACAATCCCGGCCATCGCCGAGTAGCCGATTAAGCTTACCAATGTAATCGTCAGGCCGCGCAGCAGCCCTGCGCTGGCTTCCGGCAACAGTACGGTACAGATAATACGCATCGGACTAGCGCCGAATGCCAGCGCCGCCTCAATAATCCCTTTATCGACTTCACGGAGCGCGCTATCTACCAGGCGTGCATAAAACGCAATTGCGGCCACCGACAGCGGGACGGAGGCTGCAATCGGGCCAATGGTATTGCCCAGCAAAAGCTGCGTTAGCGGCAGTAACAGCACCAGTAAAATAACAAATGGCACCGAGCGGATAATATTCACCAGAACCGAGGCGACGAGATAAATAAAACGGTTCTGCCAGAACAGATGACGATCGGTGACAAAAATCAGAAAACCGAGCGGTAGACCGCCAAGAATCGCCAGCACCGTTGAAATACTCAACATCTGGAAAGTTTCATTGAACGCCAGCGTTAAATCCGGCAATAAATCATCCACGGATCACCTCCACCTGTGCGGTACGTTGACGGATATGCTCCACGGCGGCGGCCACCGCCGTTGGATTATGCGGCGCGGTTAATTGCACCACCAGAATGCCCAACGCGCGTTCGCCGATATATTCAATCTTGCCATGCAGGATATTGACCGCGACGCCAAACGTGATCGCCACCTCCGACAGTACCGGCTGCTCCGCCGAATCGCCGATAAACAAAATTTTCAGCAACTGCCCGGGCAGGTGTTCCCGTAAACGTTCCGGCAAGGTCAAATTAAGGGTATGAGACACCAGTTGCTGTGTGAAAGCGTGTTGCGGGTGGGCAAACACATCAAACACCTCGCCCGATTCCACAACCTTACCGCCCGACATCACCGCCACGCGATCGCAAATAGATTTGATCACGTTCATTTCATGGGTGATCAGCACAATAGTAATCCCGAGCTGTGCGTTGATCTGTCTGAGCAGGGCCAGAATCGTGGCGGAAGTTTCCAGATCCAGAGCGGAAGTCGGTTCGTCACACAGCAACACATCCGGATGGTTAGCGATGGCGCGCGCTATCCCCACCCGCTGTTTTTGCCCGCCGCTGAGCTGTACCGGAAAACGGTTCGCTTTATCGGCAAGGCCCACCAGCGTTAAAATTTCCGCCACCCGCGGCGCGATTTTGCTGCGTTCCCAGCCAGCCGCTTTCAGGCTAAACGCAACGTTTTGCGCCACTGTCCGGGTATGCATTAAGTTAAAATGCTGGAAAATCATACCAATACGCTGCCGCGCCTGGCGTAACGCTTTTCCGTCCAGCGCCGAAATTTCCACGCCGTTGACATTGACGCGCCCCTGGCTGGGACGCGTTAAGGCGTTCAGGGTACGCAGCAGAGTGCTTTTTCCTGCGCCGCTGGTACCAACAATGCCAAAAATCTCGCCCGCGGCGATATGCAGGCTCACATCATCCACCGCGCGCGTGGGGGTACCGCGACCGGCGGTAAAATCGACGCAGACTTTTTCTATTTCAATCATATTCACCTCAGAAATTGGGGATGGCCACCGCTGCGATCAGGGTGTCGCGGTCATCCATTCCGGTTTCTGGAAGGCGCTATAAATATTCTTTGGATCGTCGATAACCGCGCGATAAGCCGGCGATTTCACCGCCTCGACAATATCTTTGGCAAACGGCTTATCGGCATCTTCACTGCGTACCGCAATGATATTTTTCAGATTCTCATCCAGGTGTTCCTGCTTAATCGCGCTGGAGAGATCGAGTCCTGCCGCCACCGCAAAGTTCCCGTTAACCAGCGCGCCGGTCACGCCATCCAGCGTGCGCGGTAGCTGTGCGGCTTCCAGCGGTTTGAAAACCAGTCCTTTTGGATTGCTGGCGATATCTCGTTCAGAGGCTTTGGTCGGATCGATATTGTCCTTAATCGTGATCAGCTCCAACGATTGCAGGAAGCGAAGGCCGCGCGCCAGGTTGGTCGGATCGTTGGAGAGGGTAATAATGTCCCCTTTTTTAAGCGCATCCAGACTGTTGATTTTACGTGAATAGAAGCCCATCCCGGCGGTAGGTACCACAATAAGTTTGCTGAGCTTCAGCCCTTTGTCAGCGGTGAATTTGTCAAAATAGAGGGTATGTTGAAAGAGGTTGGCGTCGATGCTGCCGTTAGCTAACGCCATATTGGGCTGGACATAGTCGCTAAACTCGCGCACCACGACCTTATACCCTTTTTCTTTTAATGTCGGCGCAATCGCCTGCTTCACCATGTCGCCGTACGGCCCTGGCGCGACGCCAAATACGATCGTTTGCGGGGAACCATCGGCATGGGCAAACTGTAATCCGCAGGCCAGTAATAGCGTGCTGGCCGCAATGCGTAAACTCTGACGCAATCCCATAATTTCTCCATTTTAAATAGTGTGATGCTGTGCCGGATGCCGTTCATGCGGCATCGTCTGTTTTGGCCCAAACGAAAGGCTATTTCTTAACATGACACAGATCACAGCCTGCTGTCCTTGAAATTATTTCATGATGTTTCCTGGTGTGTCATTAAATGTACGAGGCGTGTATCAGGCGGGAATGGCGTAAAGGGAAATGCCGGATAAGAGGTCTTAACGCCAACATCCGGCAGAGGAAAACGCTTTAGAAATCGTAACGCAGACGCACCAGGTTCATATCGCCCAGATTGTCAGTGCTGGAGGTGAAAACATGTTCATAATCAACGCGGAAACCATAATCCAGTTGGAAGGTGATCCCCACGCCGTTATCGGTGCGCAGATAGTCGCGGCCATTCACATATTCAATGCGGTCGCCCATAAAGTACGGTTGAATAGCTTTCACGGCATACTGACCAATCGGGAAAGCGTAACCGACAAAATATTCCAGACCCCACGCATCGCCGGCAAAGTAATCATTCACAGATACTTTTTTGGTCGTCATAAAGTTCTGATACCAACCGCCGCCTGCGGCGATAGTCCAGTTTTCCGGCGTCCAGCTTAACGCGGTACCGACAATATTTTGATCGTAAGTTTTATTGCCGTTGCCGCGCATCTCCGCACGGGTATAGTTCCATGCCGTCCCCCAGGTCAGATCGTCGGTGAGATGGTAGTCCGCGCCTAAAGAACCGCCGCCTTTACGTTTGTAATTCAGGCCGTTATTGGCATTATAATCGTCGCTGAACAGATAAGACGCGTAGAGATCGACATTGCCAATGCTTTTCTTATACTTCAATGACTTACGCGTGCGATAAGAACCATCGTAGTCGCCGTTAATCCCGTTGCCCGGCGCCTGACCTATCATGTCGTAATCCCAGATATCGGTTTTTACGCCCACCACATCGTAATAAATGCTGTTCTGTTGACCGAAGGTCAGCGTTCCCCACGTCGCGCTCTTGAAGCCGGTATACAGCATACGGCGAGTGGTATCAGTCGCGCCCTTCGCATAATGGTTATCCCAGTCAAATACCGCAGGGATATTGACGCCCAGCTCGTAATAGCTAATCCAACTGATATCATCAAACAGATAATAATCCGCGGCGAAGCGGAAACGCGTCCCGCCATCAAAACCATTACGTTTATAACCGTTCGCGCCGTCATTGCCGGTCATATTCTGGAACTGCGGACGAATACTCCCGCCAACGGTGAAATTGAGTCGGCTGAGTGGATTACCCGCCTGGGGATCTTGTTTTAAAACGGTGATTTCCGCCTGAGTGGCGAAAGGCATGAAAGCCATTGCCGCGCCGATCGATGCCGCCAACGCTGTTATTTTAATTGTCATTATATTTTCCTTGATAGATAGCCAATCCAAATCATTTAGCAGGCAAATAATAACTGTTATAAAACCTTACGTGTTGTGTATTTTTTAATGATTTGTGCTACTAAAAATCAAGGAGTTAGCAATTTGTGCGACTAAATAAAGTACGCGCCGTTTTAAAAACCGGCGCGAAATTATTCACATCATGAATCATCCGCTAAACTGTCGGAATAGCGCTTTGCCTTTCAGCAAACGAACGCCAAGCCAGCCGCCGCATACGGAAAGCAGCAGCGTGCCGCAAAACGGCAGTGCGCCCCATAAACGCCAGTCCGGCTCCCAGGGGAAATCAAAAACGTTGATTTGTAAGATCGCCAGCGCCGTTTCCGCGCCAATCGCGGCGACCAGCCCGGCAACTAATCCCAGCATGGCGAATTCGCACCAAAGTGTGGTACGCAACAGTTTCTTTCCGGCTCCTAACGTGCGCCACACCACCAGCTCCTGATGACGCTGACGCATCCCGACCTGCACCTGAGCCAGTAATAGCAACATGCCGCAGAGGGTGACTAGCACAACCATCACCTCCAGCGCCCGACTGACCTGCTCCAGCACCTGTCCCACCTGTTTCAGGATCGCCCCGATATCTAACAGGCTGACGGTAGGAAACTCGCGGTTAAGCTGCGTTAACATGCCGTTGCCATTCTCCCAGCGAAAACTGGTCAACCAGCTTTGCGGTTGCCCGTCCAGCGCCCCGGAAGGAAAAATGAAGAAAAAGTTGGGCCGCAGGCTTTCCCAGTCCACTTGACGCAGGCTGGTGACTTTAGCGCTAAATGCCTGGGTATCGCCCATAAAGGTTACGCTATCGCCGAGTTTGACGTTCAGCCGCTTCGCCAACCCCTCTTCCATGGAGACTTCGCCCGGTTTTGGCGGCCAGTGACCGGCGACCAGCGGATTATGCGCCGGGCGCGTATCCTGCCAGGTCAAATTCAGTTCACGGTTGAGCGACTCATCCTGCTGACCTTCCGTCGGATTACCGTTTATCCTGGTTAAACGCGCCCGCACAATCGGATAAAACGTCTGCGGAATCACCTGATGTTCCGCCAAAAAGGCTTTCAGCGGCGCGACCTGCTCTGAAGCAATATTGATAAGGAAATAGTTCGGACTTTCCGGCGGGAGCTGCTGTTGCCAGCGATCAAGGAGATCGCCGCGCAGCACCAGCAAGAGCGCCAGCAGCATAAACGAAAGCGAAAACGCCGAAAGCTGACTCAACGTTGACCACGGCTGACGCAGAAGTCGGCTGACGGCCAGACGCAGCGGTAGCGACGTCAACGTCATGCCGCGCAGCACGTTAAGCAGCATCCAGCCCACCAGACCGCACAGCAGCGCCAGTATCACGGCGCCCGCCAGAACCGCCCACAACAGCATACTTCCGCCCATCAATCCGGCGAGCAACGCCACCACGACGGCGCAGGCGACAGGCAAATAAATTTTTAACGGCCAGACGCGAGCGACAACATCGCGGCGCAGCACCCGTAGCGGCTGGGTCGCCAGCAACAATCGATAAGGCCGTAAACCGACCAGCAGAGAGATGACCGTCATCGCGCCCAGCGCCCACAGCCAGGGCCACAGGCTGGCGGGCGGCAAATCGGCGGGCAATACCGGTTTTAGCAGCACCAGCAATATGTTTTCAAACAGTAACCCAATCGCGCCTCCCGTGACGGCGGAAAGCCCCAGCACCATCAACCACTGTCCGATAATAAGTTTACGCAACTGGGCCCGGCCCGCGCCCAACGTTTTTAAAATCGCCACCAGATCGTAGCGGCTACGGCAGTAATGGCTCATCGCCACCGCGACGGCAGCTACCGCCAGCAGTAGCGTTAATAACGCCGAAAGCAGCAAAAACTGCTGCGAACGTTCGAGCGATTTCCCCAATGCCCCGTCATCCTGTTCCAGTCCGTACCAGCGATGTTCCGGTTTAAGCTGCGGTAACAGCCAGCTTTCATAGCCAGCAAGCTGTTGCGGCGTTCCGCCGAATTTATACCGCCACATCACGCGACTCCCCGGCTGTATCGCACCGGTTTTTGCCACATCGGCCATATTCATCATCAGACGCGGCGCCATCTGAAAAGGGTTAAACCCGGAATCCGGCTCCTGCACCACTTCACCGGCAATACGCAAGGTCACGTCGCCGACATCAATGGTATCGCCCGTTTTTAAATTAAGCAGCGCCATCAGACGCGGCGCCAGCAGTACGCTACCCGGCTGCGGTTTCACTCCGCCTGGACGGGTTTGCAATTCGCCGTACATCGGATAAACGCTATCTACCGCCTTCACGCTGGCCAGTTGCGGCGTATCGCCGGCAAACGTCATGGTCGCAAAGGTTAACTGCTCGCCCACGTTAAGGCCGCGTTTACGCGCCTCTTCAAGCCAGGCTTTCGGTACCTCCCGCGAACTTTGCAGCGTCCGATCGCCTGCCATAAACTCACGGCTTTGCTGACTTAATCCTTTTTCCATCCGGTCACTGATACTGCCGAGCGCCAGTACGCAGGCCACCGCCAGACTCAACGCCAGCCAGACAATAATCAGCGACGGCGAGCGCCATTCGCGCCAGAACCAGCGAGCTATCATGCCTCCTCCTGTAACTGACCGTTGACCAACCGCAGCCGCCGGTCGCAGCGCGCCGCCAGCGCCGGGTCGTGCGTCACCAGAATCAGCGTGGTGCCGTGTTCGCGGTTAAGCGAAAATAGCAGGTCGGCGATTTTATCTCCGGTCTGACGGTCAAGGTTGCCCGTCGGCTCATCGGCAAACAGCACATCAGGACGCCCGTTAAACGCGCGCGCCAGCGCTACGCGCTGCTGTTCGCCGCCGGAAAGCTGTGCCGGAAGGTGGTCAAGCCGTTTTCCCAGTCCCAGTTGTTCGAGCAGCGCTTTCGCCCCCGCCTTACTCTGACCGCTGTTTTCACCGCGTAGCAGGGCCGGTAGCTCAACGTTTTCCAGCGCGTTAAGCGTAGGAATAAGCATGAAGGATTGAAAAACAAAACCGACATGCTGAGCGCGAAGCTGCGCCCGCGCCTCTTCGTCCATCTGGTGAAGCGGTTTCCCGACCAGACTGACCTCTCCGCTACTGCCGTCATCCAGTCCGGCGAGAATCGCCAGCAACGTAGATTTTCCCGATCCTGATTCGCCAATCAGCGCAATGGTTTCGCCGCGTTTGACAACCAGTTCAACTCCGGTAAGGATGGAAAGCTCATGCTCACCCTGACCGACGGACTTCCTGAGACGATGAACTTCAACACTGTTTTCCGCTGGCATTTGCCCTTCCTGTTTTTGATCCTGTTAACTTTCCGTGCCGCCGCCGCAGACACCTTATTAATTCTGGGCGATAGCCTCAGCGCCGGTTACCGTATGGCCGCCAGCGCGGCATGGCCGTCGCTCCTTAATGATAAATGGCAAAACAAAACGTCGGTCGTTAATGCCAGTATAAGCGGAGATACCTCGCAGCAGGGACTGGCGCGTTTGCCGGCGCTGTTGCAACAGCATCACCCGCGCTGGGTAGTGGTGGAACTTGGCGGCAACGATGGCCTACGCGGTTTTGCGCCTGCGCAAACCGAACAGACGCTACGTAAAATCATTCAGACGGTGAAAGCCGCCGATGCCCAACCGTTACTGATGCAAATTCATCTGCCCGCTAACTACGGTCGCCGTTATAATGAATCCTTTAGCGCCATTTATCCTAAGCTCGCCAAAGAGTTCGATATTCCTCTGTTACCGTTTTTTATGGAAGAGGTATATCTGAAACCGCAGTGGATGCAGGATGACGGCATTCATCCCAACCGCGACGCCCAGCCGTTTATTGCCGACTGGATGGCGAAGCAGTTGACCCCTTTTCTCTCCTGAATAATTCGAGTTGCATGAAGGCGGCACGTAAGAGAATTTCCAGGAGCATAGATACCTATGTGACTGGAGTAAACGAACGCACAGGCAACTTGAAGTATGACGGATATAGTTAACCACGACTCTTAAATCAACGGAGATCCTGACAGGTAAAGTTATGCAAAAATCGGTCTTAATAACAGGATGTTCCAGCGGAATCGGTCTGGACAGCGCGCTTGAACTTAAACGCCAGGGCTTTCAAATCCTGGCGGGCTGCCGCAAACCTGATGATGTCGCCCGGATGAACAGTATGGGATTTACCGGCGTGTTGATCGATCTCGACTCCCCTGAAAGCGTGGATCGTGCCGCCGATGAAGTGATCGCCCTGACCGATAATCGTCTGTATGGGATCTTTAACAATGCCGGCTACGGCGTATATGGCCCCCTTTCCACCATCAGCCGTGAGCAGATGGAGCAACAGTTTTCCAGTAATTTCTTCGGCGCGCATCAGCTTACTATGCGCTTACTTCCCGCCATGTTGCCGCATGGCGAAGGACGCATTGTGATGACCTCATCGGTGATGGGGCTGATTTCCACCCCAGGGCGCGGCGCTTACGCCGCCAGCAAATATGCGCTCGAAGCCTGGTCTGACGCGCTACGTATGGAGCTACGGCACACAGGCATTAAAGTGAGCCTGATAGAACCGGGGCCGATTCGTACCCGTTTTACGGATAACGTTAACCAGACGCAGCGTGATAAACCGGTAGAAAATCCCGGCATCGCCGCACGTTTCACCCGCGATCCTGACGCGGTAGTAGCGAAAGTACGTCATGCTTTTGCAAGCGATAAACCCAGGCTGCGCTATCCCGTTACGCTGGTCACCTGGGCAGTGATGGCGCTGAAACGCCTATTGCCGGGCCGGATGCTGGATAAAATTTTACAAAGCTGAGTTGAAGCGCGCCCGTCAGCCCCCATGTAAACGTGACACAGAAAAAAGAGAGCGACGCCATGTCCGTACAGAACATTGTCAATATTAATGAATCCAACCTGCAGCAGACCTTAGAGCAGTCCATGACCACGCCGGTACTGTTCTATTTCTGGTCTGAGCGCAGCCAACACTGTCTGCAATTAACGCCAGTGCTGGAAAGTCTGGCTGCCCAGTACCACGGTCAGTTTATTCTGGCAAAGCTGGACTGCGACGCCGAACAGATGATCGCCGCTCAGTTTGGTCTGCGCGCCATCCCGACTGTCTATCTGTTCCAGAATGGCCAACCGGTCGATGGTTTCCAGGGGCCGCAGCCGGAAGAGGCGATCCGCGCTCTTCTGGATAAAGTACTGCCGCGTGAAGAAGAGCTAAAAGCGCAACAAGCGATGCAGTTAATGCAGGAGGGCAACTACATTGACGCGCTGCCGTTGCTCAAAGACGCCTGGCAGCTCTCTTCGCAGAACAGTGAGATTGGCCTGTTACTGGCGGAAGCGCAAATTGCGCTGAACCGCTCTGAAGAGGCCGAAGCGGTGTTAAAAACTATCCCGCTACAGGATCAGGATACCCGTTATCAGGGGCTGGTTGCGCAGATCGAACTGCTTAAACAGGCGGCGGATACGCCGGAAATTCAGCAACTTCAGCAGCAAGTCGCGGAGAATCCGCAGGATGCGGCTTTGGCAACGCAACTGGCGTTGCAGTTGCACCAGGTCGGACGTAATGAAGAAGCGCTGGAATTGCTGTTCAGCCATCTGAGAAAAGATCTTGCCGCCGCCGAGGGACAGACGCGCAAAACCTTCCAGGAGATCCTTGCCGCGCTCGGCACCGGCGACGCGCTGGCGTCGAAATACCGCCGCCAGTTGTACGCGCTACTGTATTAATCCTCTCTTGCCTGATGGCGCGCTTATCTGGCCTACCTGTCGTCCTCAGGCCGGATAAGGCGCTTGCGCCATCATCCGGCAACTATCATGATTTCTTGAGCGGCATCACTACCAACTGATGACGCGAATTATAGAACTTCCGGTAGGTTAAATAGCAGGCAATGATGGTAGACAGGCTGGCTGTCGACAACAGCATAAACGTTACCATAATTTGATATTTAATCGCTTTTACCGGATCGATCCCGGCAAAAATCAGCCCGGACATCATCCCCGGCAGGCTCACCAGCCCAACGGTCTTTGCCGAGTCGATCGTCGGGATAAGCGATGCGCGGATACTATCGCGGATAAGCCCGGCGGAGGCCATTTTCGGCGTTGCGCCCAAACTTAACTTTTCCTGGATTTGCTGCTGCTCGCTATGAAAACGCAGCCCCAGTTGGTTGTAGCACAGCCCTACCGCCACCATCGCATTGCCGGCGACCATGCCAGCGATGGGAATCACCTGCATCGGCGCAAATTCAATCGAACCGGTAAGCACCAGTACCGTCAGCGTTAGTCCAGCGCCGACGGTGATGGCGATAAACGAGGAGAGAAATGCCTTGTCGATATATTTACTGCGCTTTTGCGCGTTCCAGGCGGCGTTAAAACAGATGAACAGCACCATCAGCAGCGTCAGGGCGGCATGATTAACGCCAAAGATGTATTTCAGTACATAGCCGACAATAATGAGCTGTATCACCGCCCGGCATACGCTCCACAGAATATCTTTTTCCAGCGCCAGCTTTTCCTTGTGACTGATGAGCATCGCGACCACCACCAGCAGCATCGATAACGCCAGCGAGGTATTGGTAATATTATGCTCGTTCATAACGCGCCTCCTGCATCTCTCCGGCAGATGGCGTTAACGTTATCACCTTATCCGCGTGTTGAATTTCATCTTTATCATGCGTTACCCACAAGACAGCGACCTGCTTATCGCGAACATAGCGATGAATAATATCATTCACATTCCGTTTGTTATGTTCATCCAGCGCGCTGGTTATTTCGTCGAGTAACAGTATTTTCGGCAGAAACTGTAGATTACGAATTAGAGCAATACGCTGTTTTTCCCCGCCGGAAAGCGCGGCAATCGGTTTTTGCAGAATCGTCTCCGGCAGTTCAAAACGCGCCAGATCGTCTGCGAAGGCTGCCGGCTGCGGGCGCTGATGGCGAATTAGCCAGGGAAAAATCAGGTTATCGTAAACCGTATCGCCAAATAGCGCTGGCGTCTGAGCGCAATAAGAAACCTGCTGGCGATAGGCTTCCGGACTCAGAGTAGTAATATCCTGCCCCTCAAAAAGAATCATGCCGATATCAGGGCTTATTAACGAGGCCACCATTTTCAACAACGTACTTTTTCCGCAGCCAGAAGGACCGGTAATTAACTTAAATTCGCCGCGTTGCAGCGTAAAACTGATGTTATTCACTATTTTTGTCGTCGCAGTCCGGTAACCGACCTGCTTTAACTCAAGCAACATGCTACGTTCTGTCATTTATTTCGCATCCGTTGTTCATATTTTTATAGCGATAGTGTATCCCTGTAATTAATAAGGGGGGAACATGCTTTACTGAATCAGGTATAATTCGCTTAATTCGTCAGCAAAATCGGTTTATGGACAACGCAACAGGAGGTTTAGCTATGCTCATTCTTATCCCTATTCTCATTTTCGTCGCGCTGGTGATCGTCGGCGCGGGCGTCAAAATCGTTCCGCAGGGATACCAGTGGACGGTGGAGCGCTTTGGACGTTACACCAAAACCCTGCAGCCGGGATTAAGCCTTGTTGTACCGTTTATGGACAGAATTGGCCGCAAGATCAATATGATGGAGCAGGTGCTGGATATTCCGTCGCAGGAGGTGATCTCAAAAGATAACGCCAACGTCACTATCGATGCGGTCTGTTTTATTCAGGTTATCGATGCGCCGCGCGCCGCTTATGAAGTCAGTAACCTGGAACTGGCGATCATTAACCTGACCATGACCAATATCCGTACGGTGCTCGGTTCGATGGAGCTGGATGAAATGCTCTCCCAGCGCGACAGCATCAACACGCGGCTGCTGCATATTGTCGATGAAGCCACCAACCCGTGGGGAATTAAAGTTACCCGTATCGAAATTCGCGATGTCCGCCCGCCTGCGGAATTGATCTCCTCTATGAACGCCCAGATGAAAGCGGAACGTACCAAACGCGCCTATATCCTTGAGGCCGAAGGGGTACGTCAGGCGGAAATTCTCAAAGCCGAGGGGGAAAAACAGTCGCAGATTCTGAAAGCTGAAGGCGAACGTCAGTCCGCTTTCCTGCAGGCGGAAGCCCGCGAACGTTCCGCCGAAGCGGAAGCCCGCGCTACGCAGATGGTGTCTGAAGCCATCGCCGCCGGGGATATTCAGGCGATAAACTATTTCGTGGCGCAGAAATACACCGAAGCGTTACAGCAAATCGGCTCGGCGAATAACAGCAAAGTGGTCATGATGCCGCTGGATGCCAGCAGTCTGATGGGCGCTATCGCCGGGATCAGCGAGCTGGTTAAGGACAGCGCCAGCGAACGGAAAAAAGCATGATAGCGATGATTCTGGTACATCCGCATATCTTCTGGCTTAGCCTCGGCGGCCTGTTGTTGGCTGCGGAAATGCTCGGCGGTAACGGCTATTTGCTGTGGAGCGGCGTGGCGGCAGTGATTACTGGCTTAACCGTCTGGCTCTTACCGCTCGGCTGGGAATGGCAGGGCGTGCTGTTTGCGGCCTTAACGTTGCTGGCGGCCTGGCTTTGGTGGCGCTGGCTGGCGCGTCGCGTGCGGGAACAGAAGCCGACCGACAGCCGCCTTAACCAACGCGGACAACAACTGGTAGGCCGCCGGTTTATGCTTGATGCCGCGTTAGTGAACGGACGGGGTCATATGCGTGTCGGCGACAGCTCGTGGCCGGTATGCGCTGACGAAGACCTGCGCGCAGGTACGCATGTCGAAGTGATCGCCGTGGAAGGCATCACCTTACGCATTCGTGCCGTTTAATCAACGTGGCTTTTGCGCCTTGTGATGACAGCAGCCGGAAAGATTATCAATAATCGGGCAGTCGGCGCTGTCATCGCCGGGACAACTCTCCGCCAGCGCCAACAGTTGATCGCGCATTGATTGCAGCTCGCTGATATGGCGCTCGATCTCCGCGACCTTTTCCAGCGTCCGCTTTTTCACATCTGCGCTATGGCGTCGCGGATCGTTAAACAGATTGACCAGTTCGCCACACTCTTCCAGATTAAACCCCACCTGCCTCGCCTGTCGCAGCAACGTCAGCTCGTTTAAATGCTTCTGCGTGTAGGTGCGATAACCATTTTCGCTACGTAATGGCGGCGTCACCAGCCCTTTCTCTTCATAAAACCGAATGGCTTTGCTGGTTAAACCGGTTTTTTTCGCCACATCGCTAATATTCATATTTCCCCCTTGACCTTAACCTTGCTGGAAGGTTTAACCTTTATCACAGTGAGTCACTAAGATTACTAAGGTCAATGAATTGATGACCAATCATAAAGGAGTTTTTACTATGTCTCAAACTATCGACCTGACCCTGGACGGTTTGTCCT
Organism: Salmonella sp. 741265116_PST; assembly: GCF_046567715.1. Classification (NCBI taxonomy): domain Bacteria; kingdom Pseudomonadati; phylum Pseudomonadota; class Gammaproteobacteria; order Enterobacterales; family Enterobacteriaceae; genus Salmonella; species Salmonella sp. 741265116_PST. Next base: position 42,058 of record NZ_JBKFPH010000028.1, read on the forward strand.
GCGGTCATTGCGTTAAACGCGTGAAAGAAAGTCTTGAACAACGTCCGGATGTTGAGCTGGCGGACGTCACCGTAACCGAAGCGCACGTTACCGGTACCGCCAGTGCGGACGCGTTAATTGAAACCATCAAACAAGCCGGGTATGGCGCGACGTTAAGCCACCCAAAGGCTAAACCGCTGACGGAGTCATCAATCCCGTCGGAAGCACTGGCAGCGGTTCCTCATGAGCTTCCGGTAGCGACGGCCGATGAAGAAAGCCAACAGTTGCTGTTAAGCGGCATGAGCTGCGCCAGTTGTGTCACCCGTGTACAACATGCGTTACAAAGCGTACCGGGCGTCACGCAGGCACGGGTAAACCTGGCGGAACGCACTGCGCTGGTGATGGGCAGCGCCTCCGCCGCTGATTTAGTGCAGGCGGTGGAAAAAGCCGGCTACGGCGCAGAGGCGATTGAAGATGACATCAAACGCCGCGAGCGCCAGCAGGAAACCGCCATCGCCACCATGAAACGTTTTCGCTGGCAGGCCATCGTCGCCCTGGCGGTCGGTATACCGGTCATGGTCTGGGGGATGATCGGCGATAACATGATGGTGACCGGCGACAACCGCAGCCTGTGGCTGGCTATTGGCCTGATCACGCTTGCGGTGATGGTCTTTGCGGGCGGTCACTTTTACCGTAACGCGTGGAAAAGCCTGCTGAACGGCACAGCGACGATGGATACGCTGGTGGCGCTCGGCACCGGGGTCGCCTGGCTCTACTCCATGAGCGTCAACCTGTGGCCGCAGTGGTTCCCGATGGAAGCGCGGCACCTTTATTACGAAGCCAGCGCGATGATTATCGGTCTGATTAATCTCGGACACATGCTGGAAGCGCGCGCCCGTCAGCGTTCCTCAAAAGCGCTGGAAAAATTACTCGATCTCACCCCGCCCACCGCACGCGTCGTGTCAGAAGACGGCGAAAAAAGCGTCCCGTTGGCGGACGTTCAGCCAGGGATGCTACTGCGGCTCACTACCGGCGATCGCGTGCCGGTGGATGGCGAAATTACCCAGGGCGAAGCGTGGCTTGATGAAGCCATGCTGACCGGCGAACCTATTCCGCAGCAAAAAGGCGAAGGCGACAGCGTTCATGCCGGCACCGTCGTCCAGGACGGCAGCGTCCTGTTCCGCGCCAGCGCGGTGGGCAGTCATACCACGCTGTCACGCATTATTCGCATGGTACGCCAGGCGCAAAGCAGTAAACCGGAAATTGGCCAACTGGCCGATAAAATCTCTGCGGTATTCGTTCCCGTCGTCGTGGCTATTGCGCTGTTCAGCGCCGCTATCTGGTATTTCTTCGGGCCGGCGCCGCAAATTGTTTATACGCTGGTCATCGCCACCACCGTACTGATTATCGCCTGCCCTTGCGCATTAGGCCTGGCGACGCCAATGTCGATTATTTCCGGCGTAGGCCGCGCTGCCGAATTCGGCGTGCTGGTACGCGACGCCGATGCCCTGCAACGCGCCAGTACGTTGGATACCCTCGTTTTTGATAAAACCGGGACGCTGACGGAAGGCAAGCCGCAAGTGGTGGCGGTAAAAACCTTTAACGGCGTTGAGGAAGCTCAGGCATTACGTCTGGCAGCCGCGCTCGAACAAGGCTCCAGCCACCCGCTGGCCCATGCGATTCTGGAAAAAGCCGGCGACGATAAACTGCCGCAGGTGAACGGTTTCAGAACGCTGCGCGGACTGGGCGTCAGCGGTGAAGCGGAAGGTCATCAACTGCTTCTGGGGAACCAGGCGTTGCTGAACGAACAGCACGTCGCCACGGATGACATGACGGCGGAAATCACCGCGCAGGCCTCGCAAGGCTCTACTCCGGTCCTGCTGGCGATTGACGGTAAAGCGGCGGCGTTACTGGCGGTACGCGATCCATTGCGCAGCGATAGTATTGCCGCGCTTGAACGACTGCACAACGCCGGATACCGTCTGGTGATGCTCACCGGGGATAACCCAACGACGGCTAACGCGATTGCCAAAGAAGCGGGCATTGATGAAGTGATTGCGGGCGTTCTGCCGGATGGCAAAGCCGATGCGATTAAACGTCTGCAAAGCCAGGGTCGTCAGGTTGCGATGGTCGGCGATGGTATCAACGATGCGCCCGCGCTGGCGCAGGCGGACGTCGGTATCGCGATGGGCGGCGGCAGCGATGTGGCGATTGAAACCGCGGCGATTACGCTGATGCGCCATAGTCTGATGGGCGTGGCGGATGCGCTGGCCATTTCGCGCGCGACGTTGCGCAATATGAAGCAAAACCTGCTTGGCGCATTTATCTACAACAGCATAGGTATCCCGGTGGCCGCCGGTATTCTGTGGCCGTTTACCGGTACCTTGTTAAACCCGGTAGTAGCGGGCGCGGCAATGGCGCTGTCTTCCATTACCGTCGTCAGCAATGCCAACCGGCTATTGCGCTTTAAACCGAAAGCGTAAAAAGTCCTATCAGGCAGCATCAGCTGCCTGATATATTATTAAGCCATCAGTAATTTACCGTATCAATATATAAAAATTTAACCGCACATCCTGTAGAAAAATAAAAAACAACATTTTATAATATTTTTTTGAATCATAAGGATGTGTTATTTATGTTTAGAAAAGCAGTTACGCTTCTTTTTCTTTTTTCTCCCGCCGTCAGTTATGCAGGATTATTTGATTCCACTCCAGAGTTAAAATGCGGCAATGATAATGCAGTCACGGCAGCAAAAGAGTGGATTTACAATGAAGCATTAGGTCGTTTACAGCAAGACTATATTAAAGCGCCTTCCACGCTTTTCTTCGATATCCCCCAGACTCAGTACGAGCAGCAACTCCGGGCTATTCCTGTTCAATTCAGTGATGTAATCACGCAGAACCCTCAACCAGAAAATGCCAACCTACGAATTTGCTCGGCTACCGTCGCCATGGGTATTCCTCAGCCATTATTTAAATTAATGAAAGACTTACCAAACACTCTATTCTATATTTCACAAGGGGATGGACAGGTAATAAACAATACGGTGACCTGGAAACAGGTTAACTACAATATTCAGCTAGCAGACAACAACAAAGATATTGTTGTCACCCCTGTGCAAAAAACCGATAAATTGGCGCGGTCTATTTATGTAATGGCAAGAATGACGGTATCTGGTGATAGCATTATAAAGAAAAAAAATAACTCACTGATTGAAATCGCAGCAAAGAAATTTGAGAGTAGAGATCGCGAGCTTAATCAGGTCTGGAAATCGCTACCCGCTTCTGCCCGAACGGCATTAAAACAAGAGCAGCGAGTCTGGGTGACAAAAAAAGAGCAGCAGTGCGGCAAACTTAGCGATGCAAAATCCGAGGCCATACCTGCTGAGAAGCGCATCAGTATTTATAAATGCCAGCTTGAAATGACCATCGCCAGAACGGCCTATCTCGACGGCAGCGAATAACCCGACCGATCGTTGACATCCCGTCAGGGCGCATTGCGCCCTTTTCTCCAACGCGCTAGCATGAGCTTTTTCAAAGGGAGCGCGTATGGAGCTATTAAATCAACTTAAACGTTTATGGCGCGCGCTGCGTGGTACCCCAAATAGTTGGCCTGCTATCGATCTCTCCCTGCCCGGCGGTCGTCATCTGCATCTGGTTGGCAGTATTCATATGGGGACACGCGATATGGCTCCTCTTCCAGCAAAGCTGGTGAAAAAGCTACGCCAGGCCGACGCGCTGGTCGTTGAAGCGGATATTTCTGGTAACGAAACGCCATTCAGCAATCTCCCCAAATGCCCGCCATTGGTCGAACGTCTCAGCGCCGGGCAGCTAAGCGCACTGGAAAAACGGGTCAGCGAGTTGGGTATGCCGCTGATCCATTTTGATAATCAACCTTTATGGCAGATAGCTATGGTGCTACAGGTCACGCAGGCGCAACGGCTGGGATTGCGCCCGGACTATGGCATTGATTATCAGCTATTACAGGCTGCCCGCGAAATGTCGCTGCCGGTGCAAGAGCTGGAAGGGGCGAAACACCAGCTCGAACTACTCTGCGATCTGCCCGATGGCGGGATGGCGCTGCTTGACGACACGCTGACGCACTGGCACACCAACGCACGGCTTTTGCAGGTGATGATCGGCTGGTGGCTTGAACAGCCCCCGACCAGCGTTGGCGCTTCGCTCCCCAGAACGTTTAGCCAGCCGCTGTATGATGTACTGATGGTGAAACGCAATGAAGCCTGGCGCGACGCGCTGCTGGCACTGCCGCCGGGACGCTACGTGGTAGCCGTAGGGGCGCTACATCTGTACGGCGAAGGCAACCTACCGCAAATATTGAAATAAAAAAATGGCCAATATCGCTATTGGCCCGTCAAAGAGGAATTTCATCGTTATTATTATCCCGACGCTTTCGCTTCGGATCTTCAGATTGTCGCTCAAAGTTGCCGCAACTGCCAAGACCTAATGCACAAGATTATACTATTTTTTAGTCCGCTTTCGGGCGTATGCTGATGGCAAATCACGTCTGTAGTAAGAAGGAACGTTATGACACCCGCAGTTAAGTTACTCGAAAAAAACAAGATTCCGTTTAACATTCACACCTACGATCACGATCCGAATGAAACTAACTTTGGCGATGAAGTGGTGCGTAAGCTCGGGCTAAACGCCGATCAGGTGTATAAAACGCTTTTGGTTGCCGTGAATGGCGATATGAAGCAACTGGCCGTCGCCGTGACGCCTGTAGCCGGACAGCTGGATTTGAAAAAAGTCGCCAAAGCTCTGGGCGCGAAAAAGGTCGATATGGCCGACCCGATGGTGGCGCAACGCACCACGGGATATCTGGTCGGCGGGATCAGTCCGCTGGGACAGAAGAAACGGCTGCCTACGCTGATTGACGCGCCAGCCCGCACGTTTGCCACTATTTATGTTTCCGGTGGTAAACGCGGGCTGGATATTGAACTGGCGGCTGACGATTTGGCAGCCATACTGGGTGCTAAATTCGCTGATATCGCGCGTCGGGATTAAGCCTGCGTAAAATACATTGCCGGATAGCGGCGCAAACGCCTTATCCGGCCTACAGCATACATAATCCGTAGGCCTTAAGGCTGCGCGCCATCAGGCAGTGATGGCTATCCGTACCGCTACAGCCAGCTCACCTCGCCTTTTGGCGTAAACGCCGCCGCATCCAGCGGTGAATTTTGCTGAATAAACTCTTTCAGCACTTCCGCGTCAATAAACCCGGTATTCACGTATCCCGGTTTGTTATCGATACGCGGATAACCATCGCCGCCCGTGGCGTTGAAACTCAGCGTCGCCATGCGGTAGGTTTTGGCCGGATCAACAGGCTCGCCTTTGATTTTCAGATCGGTGAGCTTGCCCTCTTTGGCGACAAAGCTCACATTGGCGAACTGTGGATAGGCGCCGGAGTCCGGTTTCATCTGTGCTACGGCGGTGAGATAATCAACTACCTCTTTGCCGCTCATATCGGCATACACCACAATGTTGCCGAACGGCTGTACCTTGAGCACGCTTTTATAGGTAATATCTCCCGCCTCAATCGAGTCGCGAATACCGCCGCCGCTCATCACGCCAAAATCGGCGCCGGTGCGCGCAATCTGCGCAGCCAGAATCACCCGTCCCATATTGGTCTGGACAAATCTGACCTTACTGCGATCGCCTTCAAGAAGGCCATTCACGCTACCAATTTTCACCTCCAGTTGCGCTTTACCTTTATTCTGGAACGGCGTTAATAACGAGAGCATTTGCGGATTTTCTGCGATTTCCGGCGTGTAAAGCACACGCTCGCTTTTCCCGTTATCCCAGGTCACTTTTTTCTTGAGATTCACCGGAATAAGCTGGTAGTTAACCATTTTCATCTCGCCGTTACGGAATTCGAAATCCGCGCGGCCCACATATTTACCCCACTCATGCGCCTGCACGATCCAGATGCCATTTTGCTTATCCGGCGCGCAGGGCGTTCCCGGTACGTAATTCACCTGTTTTTTATTTTCCGACGCCATGCATACCGGGTCTTGTGAGTGACCGCCCACAATCATCGCCAGCGAACCGGCAGGCAGGCTACGCGCCATCTCAACGTCGCCCGGCGCGTTCGAACCGTGATCGCCGTTGTCATAATGTCCCATATGCGTGGTCGCGATAATCACGTCCGGTTTTTCATTCATATTAAGTTCCTGAATCACCACCTTTGCTTCTTCAGCAGGTTTACGAAACTCAATATCGGTGAAATATTCCGGGTTGCCTATTTTCGCCGTGTCATCGGTGGTTAAGCCGATTACCGCGATTTTTATATCCTGGCGTGTAAAAATAGCCCACGGCTTAAACAGACGCTCGCCGGTACTTTTTTGATAAATATTGGCGGAAAGAAAGGGAAACTTCGCCCACTTTTCCTGCTGGCGCAATACGGTGAGCGGGTTATCAAATTCATGATTACCGACGGCCATAGCGTCGTAGCCAATCAGGTTCATCCCGCGGAAATCGGGCTCCGCATCCTGGAGATCGGATTCCGGCACCCCGGTATTAATGTCGCCGCCGGATAACAACAGGACGCTTCCCCCCTCTTGCGCCACCTCTTTACGGATACTGTCCACCAGCGTTTTTTGCGCCGCCAGACCATATTCGCCATATTCGCTGCGCCAGAAATGACCGTGGTGATCGTTGGTATGCAGGATAGTAATTTTATAGGTTTTATCTTTTTCGTAAGCCTGTGCAGGCTGAGTCGTCAGCGCGAACGCCGCCAGTAACGCCAGCGCCACACCCCGTTTCAAAAATTTCATCTTTCTCTCCCTGACTCAATATCAACCGCAGAAATTACCTTTCCTTGCAATAATAGACAAATATGTTTTCAGAATTGAGACTTCCTTCAAACACATTTCACAGGTATGTTAGGCAAGTAATAATTACACATCCTACTATCTCCAACATCGCATAAAATTTAAGTGACTTTCTATGGCCATGAGTGAACCAACCCAGCCGTTAGCCGGCGCGCCCGCCGCGGCCGCTAAAGCACGTACTTCGTTTGGTATTTTGGGCGCGATCAGTCTTTCCCATCTACTGAACGATATGATCCAGTCGCTAATCTTAGCCATTTATCCCCTGCTGCAGGCGGAGTTCTCGCTGACCTTCGTCCAGATAGGTTTGATCACCCTGACGTTCCAGCTCGCCTCATCACTACTGCAACCGGTCGTCGGCTACTGGACGGATAAATATCCCATGCCGTGGTCGCTGCCTGTCGGCATGTGTTTTACCCTGAGCGGGTTGGTACTGCTGGCAATGGCGGGAAGTTTTGGCGGCGTATTGCTCGCTGCGGCGCTGGTGGGTACCGGCTCGTCCGTTTTTCACCCGGAATCGTCCCGCGTGGCGCGCATGGCCTCCGGCGGACGTCATGGTCTGGCGCAGTCTATCTTCCAGGTCGGCGGTAACTTCGGCAGTTCATTGGGCCCGCTGCTGGCTGCCGTGATTATCGCGCCCTATGGCAAAGGGAATGTCGCCTGGTTTGTGCTGGCCGCGCTGCTGGCGATCGTAGTGCTGGCGCAGATCAGCCGCTGGTACGCAGCCCAGCACCGGATAGCGAAAGGCAAGCCAAAAGCGATAATCGCTAACCCGCTGCCGCGCAATAAGGTCGTGCTGGCGGTCAGCGTGTTATTGCTACTCATTTTCTCGAAATATTTCTATATGGCGAGCATCAGTAGCTATTACACCTTTTATCTGATGCAAAAATTCGGATTATCAATACAAAACGCGCAGCTCCATCTGTTTGCCTTCCTGTTTGCGGTGGCTGCCGGGACGGTAATCGGCGGGCCGGTGGGCGATAAAATCGGCAGGAAATATGTGATTTGGGGCTCTATTCTCGGCGTCGCGCCGTTTACCCTTGTTTTACCCTACGCCACACTGTACTGGACGGGGATTTTAACAGTAATTATCGGCTTTATTCTCGCGTCGGCGTTTTCCGCCATTCTGGTGTATGCCCAGGAGCTGCTGCCAGGACGCATCGGTATGGTTTCCGGCCTGTTTTTCGGGTTTGCCTTCGGGATGGGAGGCCTGGGCGCAGCGGTGCTGGGGCTGATTGCCGACCATACCAGTATCTATTTAGTTTATAAAATCTGTGCTTTCCTGCCGCTTCTGGGGATACTGACCATATTCTTACCTGATAATCGACATAAAGCGTGATTTTATGGCGGTTAAAGGTACGCTTTAACCGCCTGTACATCCCGATGCCATCATGCTTTGTCCATCCCATACTTATCACTTTTCCGTTCCGTGCTCTTTTTACCGTCAGGTTGTATCTTTTTATAAAACACAACCATTTTTTATAAACATCCTGATTGAAATTGTCATAAACTATTACCCGGAGTTTTGGAGTCCAGCAACCAAAGGAGACGGAATGCATCACGCTACCCCGCTTATCACCACCATTGTCGGCGGCCTTGTGCTCGCTTTTATTCTCGGCATGATTGCCAACAAATTGCGTATTTCTCCACTGGTGGGATATCTGTTAGCGGGCGTTCTGGCGGGACCTTTTACCCCGGGTTTTGTTGCGGATACCAAACTGGCGCCAGAGCTGGCGGAGCTCGGCGTGATTCTATTGATGTTCGGCGTCGGGCTGCATTTTTCGCTGAAGGATTTGATGGCGGTAAAGTCTATCGCCATTCCCGGCGCTGTCGCTCAGATAGCGGTGGCGACGCTGCTGGGTATGGCGCTTTCCGCCGTGCTGGGATGGTCATTAATGACCGGCATCGTTTTTGGGCTCTGTCTGTCTACCGCCAGTACCGTCGTCCTGCTGCGCGCGCTTGAGGAGCGACAACTCCTTGATAGCCAGCGCGGACAAATCGCCATCGGCTGGCTGATTGTCGAAGATCTGGTGATGGTGCTGACGCTGGTCTTGCTGCCCGCCGTTGCCGGCATGGTGGAAAAAGGCGATGTCGGCATAGCCTCGCTGGCAGTTGATATGGGGATAACCATTGGTAAAGTGGTGGCGTTTATCGCCATCATGATGCTGGTCGGACGCCGCCTGGTGCCGTGGATTATGGCCCGCAGCGCCGCCACCGGCTCGCGCGAATTATTTACCCTTTCCGTACTGGCGCTGGCGTTAGGCATTGCGTTTGGCGCGGTAGAACTGTTTGACGTCTCTTTTGCGCTGGGCGCGTTCTTCGCTGGAATGGTGCTTAATGAGTCGGAACTGAGTCACCGGGCGGCGCACGATACGTTGCCGCTGCGCGACGCCTTTGCCGTCCTGTTTTTTGTTTCCGTCGGCATGTTGTTCGATCCGTTAGTCTTGATTCAACAGCCGCTGGCTGTGCTGGCGACGCTTGCCATTATCGTCTTTGGTAAATCGATCGCTGCGTTTTTCCTGGTGCGTATGTTCGGCCACTCGCCGCGAACCGCGCTGACCATTGCCGCCAGCCTGGCGCAAATCGGCGAGTTCGCCTTTATTCTCGCCGGACTCGGCATGGCGCTCAACCTGCTGCCGCAGGCGGGACAGAACCTGGTGCTGGCTGGCGCTATTTTGTCGATTATGCTTAATCCCGTACTGTTTACCCTGCTGGAGAAGTATCTGGCGAAAACCGAAACGCTGGAAGAGCAAACGCTGGAAGAGGCTATCGAAGAAGAGAAGCAAATTCCGGTGGATATCTGTAATCATGCCCTGCTGGTGGGTTTTGGCCGCGTAGGCAGTCTGCTGGGAGAAAAATTACTGGCGGCGGGGATTCCGCTGGTGGTTATCGAAACGTCCCGTACTCGCGTGGATGAGCTGCGCGAACGCGGGATTCGCGCCGTGCTGGGCAACGCCGCTAACGAAGAAATCATGAATCTGGCGCATCTGGACTGCGCCCGCTGGCTGTTATTGACCATCCCCAACGGTTACGAAGCCGGTGAGATTGTCGCCTCAGCGCGGGAAAAAAGTCCTGATATCGAGATAATCGCCCGCGCGCACTATGATGATGAAGTGAAATATATTACCGAGCGGGGAGCCAATCAGGTAGTGATGGGCGAGCGAGAAATTGCCCGGGCGATGCTGGAACTGCTTGAAACGCCGCCCGCAGGTGAGGTCGTCGCCAGTTAAGGGTTTGCCGGACGGCCCGATGCGCGCAGCGCCATCGGGCAAGCCAGATTAGCGCTCCCAGTACGACTCTTCCAGGCTGTCCTCACGCTCCGGCAGCCCGCGTGTCAGACGCGGAGAATGCTGGTTCAGTACCTGATAACTGACACGGTTAGCATATTTACACACCTGCGCCAGCGACGAATAGGTCAGCCAGGTGAATTTGTGCTTACTGGAGTTCGGTACGTTGCTACGATGGTAACTGTTCGCCGTAATATCGTGCAGCAGCGCCGCCAGCGCGCCATCGCCCGCGCCGTTGGTGTTCATGATTTTTTCCGGCCCGCCCATATACGGCGCAATATGCGAATAAACGCGTAGCGGATTAATACAATCTTTATGGCGCATTGCCCGGCTAAATTCATGCTGGTTAAATTCAGCAATAGCCCCCGGCAGCAGCGGATGCTGGGTTTTACGTTTTGCTTCCTCTTCGGTGAAGCCTGCCATATATAACCCTATCGGCCCGGCGGTGCATAACACCAGGTCGACCCAGTCCAGCGCCTTATCCGCCGCCAGCAGCGGGTCGTTTTCGCCGGTCAGCGCTTCCGCTTCTTCTTCATTCATTGCCAGAATCGAGACATTCTCTTTGAGAAATGCCTGCCACCACTGCGGATTATCGGCGATCACAAATTTGGTGCCCAGCGTCATGACAACCGGCACGTTATGCTTTTTCGCGTATTCGATCGCTTTCATCGTCGCGTCAGGCATCGGTTCGCCAGGCTTACAGCGCACCAGATATGAGGTCAACACCAGCGCAGAGGCGCCAGCGATCACCGCTTCCGGAATACTTTCCACCCGTAGCTGATTCATATGGCCGGGGCTGATAGCGAAGGTACGCTCGCCGGATTCGCCAATCAGCGTGAAACAGCGGCCAATCGGGCCATCTACCGCTTGCAGATAATTCAGGTCGGTACGGCTGGAAGTATTACACAGGTAGCGATAAGCGTAGCTGCCAATCTCAATGTTGCTGCACATCACGCCCAGTAATACCGAACGGTCATCCGCCAGTACCGAGTAATTGTGCATCGTATTGCCTATGGTGCCGCCAGCAAACTGATGGGTGATCAGATTTTCCCGCGTCAGTTCCTGATACAGCTTCTCCGCCACCTCGTCTTCTATCACCAGAGAATGCCCGGCGCTTAATCCATAGCGTGTAATAAAATCGTCATCCACTTTCGCCTCAATATCCACCAACGTCTGGTCGATACCGACGACCCAGGAGGCGTTGGTTTCCTGTTCTGGCTGAATTTGTTGCAACAACGGGTCACGCGCATTGACGGGAAAATAGTGTTTGGATTTACGTTTACCGGGAAATTTCATGATTGTGCTTACGGATGAATAACGGAACGCTGCATGGTAGCACATTCCCCCTGCTGCGCGCGACGGACGATGGCGTTTCAATATCGGACGACGAGATCGCAGTTTCTCCAGCCGCGTTTTTTACAATGGTTCACTTTCACAAGGAGCGTTTTATGAAGCCGGAAAATAAAATTCCCGTACTCACCCGACTGTCAGACGAAATGACAGCCGTCGTAAACTTCCAGCAACCAGGCCTTCCCCCCTGGCCTGCCGATGGCGATATTGAGACCCAGCGTCAGTATTATCTTCTTGAGCGCCGTTTCTGGAATGCCGACGCGCCGTCCATGACCACCCGCACCTGCGTCGTCCCTACGCCTTATGGCGATGTAACAACCCGGCTCTACTCGCCGCAGCCGACCAGCCAGGCCACCTTATACTATCTGCACGGCGGCGGATTTATCCTCGGTAATCTGGATACGCATGACCGGATAATGCGTCTGCTGGCGCGTTATACCGGCTGCACCGTGATCGGTATTGATTATTCGCTGTCGCCGCAAGCGCGTTATCCGCAGGCCATTGAAGAAACCGTCGCGGTATGCAGCTACTTCTCTCAACATGCCGATGAATACTCGCTCAACGTAGAGAAAATCGGTTTCGCCGGGGATTCCGCAGGCGCCATGCTGGCGCTTGCCAGCGCGCTCTGGCTACGTGATAAGCACATTCGCTGCGGTAACGTTATCGCGATTCTATTGTGGTATGGGCTGTATGGGTTGCAGGACTCGGTAAGCCGCCGTCTGTTCGGCGGCGCGTGGGACGGCCTGACGCGTGAAGATCTGGACACGTACGAAAAGGCCTATCTGCGTAACGATGAAGATCGGGAATCGCCCTGGTATTGTCTGTTTAATAACGATCTCACGCACGATGTGCCGCCCTGCTTTATTGCCAGCGCGGAGTTTGATCCGCTCATTGATGACAGCCGCTTGCTGCACCAGACATTACAGGCGCACCAGCAACCCTGCGAATACAAAATGTATCCCGGCACGCTGCACGCCTTTCTGCACTATTCGCGAATGATGACAATCGCCGACGATGCCTTGCAGGACGGCGCGCGATTCTTTATGGCGAGGATGAAGACGCCGCGTTAACGGTACGGCGCCGTGAGTTTCAGCATCATATCAATATGTTCCGGCGTCGCGTTCAGCGCCGGAATGTACGCATATTTTTTACCGCCCGCTTCAAGGAAAATCTCGCGGTTCTGTTCCGCTATCTCTTCCAGCGTCTCCAGACAATCCGCGGCAAATCCCGGACACATAACCTGAATATGACCAGTCCCCTTTCCACCCAACATTTTTAGCGTTTCATCGGTGTACGGCGTCAGCCACGGTTCACGGCCAAAGCGCGACTGGAACGTCATCATTACCTTTTCCGGCGGCAGTCCCAATGCGGAAACCAGTTCGCGCGTGGTATCGCGACAGCGCTGCGGGTAGTCATCGCCTTCATCCGCATAACGTTGTGGAATGCCGTGATAGGAGAGCAGAAGCACATCCGGCTCGCCGTGTCTGGCGAACGACTCACGCGCGCTTTTCGCCAGCGCATCGATATAAGCGCCGTCATCCGCGTAATCGCGAATAAATGAGATACCGGGAATACGACGTTTACGCCCCAGTATCCGCCCCAGTTCGTCCCAGACTGCGCCCACCGTTGAGCAAGAGTATTGCGGGTACAACGGCAGCACGACGATATGGTCGACGTCGCTTGCTAACAGTTCATCGACAGCGCTTTCCAGCGAGGGCGAGCCGTAGCTCATCCCCAGCGCGACGGGCGTGTCTGGCAACCGCGCGGCCAGCGCCTGTTGCTGTTCGCGGCTATATACCATGAGCGGCGAACCGCCATCCATCCAGATAGATTGATAGAGTTTCGCGACGCGCGGCGAACGCAGCGGTAAAATAACGCCACGCAGCAGCGGCCACCACAGTAGACGAGGAGTATCCACCACGCGTCTGTCGCTTAAAAATTGTTTCAGGTAGCGCTTTACCGCTTCGGGAGTTGGGGCATCTGGCGTGCCAAGGTTAGCCAGCAGGATACCGGTTTTCGTCTGACGCATTGCCGCCTCTTATCTATTCAAATTGTTGATAATTGTAGCGGAAAAGCGATAAAGAAGAACTAATTGCTGCGAGAGGTAAGACGAGAATTTGCCGAATGGCGCTCACGATGCCAGTAGGCCGGATAAGGCGTTCAGGCCGCCATCCGGCACCGATTGCCTGATGGCGCTACGCTTATCAGGCCTGCGGGATAATGGCAGGCCTGATAAGCGGTTCACTACGCGAAAAAATTAACCGAGGATTTTTTCCAGCGCTGCGCGCACGTCGGCAACGGCCTGCGTACCGTCAACTTTAGCGTATTTGGTGTTGCCCGCTTCCGCTTCTTTCTGGTAGTAGCCAATCAGCGGCGCGGTCATCTGATGATATTCCACCAGACGTTTGCGAACGGTCTCTTCCTGATCGTCTTTACGGGTGGTCAGATCTTCGCCGGTGACGTCATCTTTGCCTTCCACTTTCGGCGGATTAAACTTAACGTGGTAAACGCGGCCAGAGGCGGCGTGTACGCGACGACCCACAATACGGTCAACGATCAGTTCGTCCGGTACGTCGAATTCCAGCACGTAATCCACGGCAATACCCGCTTCTTTCATCGCGTCAGCCTGCGGGATCGTGCGCGGGAAACCGTCCAGCAGAAAACCGTTACGGCAGTCTTCCTGGGCGATACGCTCTTTAACCAGCGCAATCACCAGTTCATCGGTCACCAGTTTACCGGCGTCCATGATATCTTTCGCCTGTTTGCCCAACTCGGAGCCTGATTTCACTGCGGCGCGCAGCATATCGCCAGTGGAGATTTGCGGAATACCATATTTCTCCATGATGAACTGAGCCTGAGTTCCTTTACCCGCGCCCGGAGCGCCAAGCAGAATAATACGCATTACGAAAATCCCCTCAAAGGTTGTCGATATTTTTTAAAAAGCGCTAAACGATACCACCATCACGCATTTCGCTCAAGGAAGCCGCCTGATGCTGAAACGGTTAACGAAGAGAAATCCAGAAAAGAGAAGGTATTATAAAAAATGCCGGATGGCGCTGGCGCTTATCCGGCCTACAAACAGTACTCGCCCGTAGGCCGGATAAGACGCTTCGCGTCGCCATCCGGCAGTCACAAAACAGTACTCGCCCGTAGGCCGGATAAGACGCTTCGCGTCGCCATCCGGCAGTCACAAAACAGTACCCGTCCGTAGGCCGGATAAGACGTTTCACGTCGCCATCCGGCAGTCACAAAACAGTACCCGCCGTAGGCCGGATAAGACGCTTCGCGTCGCCATCCGGCAGTCACAAAACAGTACCCGCCGTAGGCCGGATAAGACGCTTCGCGTCGC
>NZ_JBKFPH010000029.1:0-53484 GCF_046567715.1 Salmonella sp. 741265116_PST
ATTTTTAGACAGAAAATGCGAATTTATTAGTACAAAAAACATACTTTTGATGATCTTGCCCTGCTGACTCGCCCGTCACGACTGGAATCGTGAAGGCGCTCAAGTTCAGCTTTTTGTTGGTCAGTGATGAATATTTTCATGGTGAGCAGCATGATCTCCTGTTGCCGAAAAATCAAGCATCTTCAATGATCACGGGTATATACATTCTTTATTAAAGAATTTCGTTTTAGAAGAGTATACTTATCAAGTACTATTTGTCTATTTAGATTAGAATGTTCAACAAGAACATTTCTGTTATTATAATAATACTCTAAGAGTTCTGACAATCTCTTTGCATCTCCGCAGTCAAATAAATAACCATTATGCTTATCTTTTATTAAATCATTATTACCTGGTATATTCGTTACTACGCATGCTAAACCACAGCTCATGGCTTCAAGAATTGCCAATGGCATTCCTTCCCATAAAGATGGTAAAACAAAAACATCATACTCAGGAAGAATATTTTCTATGTCATCTCTCCATCCAAGAAACTTTATTTTATTTGTATACTTCTCAGCCTGTAATATTAGTACTGAACGGAGCTCACCATCCCCCACAAAGGAAAGCTCAATGTTAATATTTCTCTCCAATAAGTCAATTACAGCTTTTAATAAAGTGGATGGATCTTTTTGCACCCATAAACGCCCGACCATAATTACCTTTAATAATTTCGGACTATATTTATGACGTAACTCATCTGGAGTAAATTTACTGACATCTACTCCGTTGGGTATCAAATAAACATTCTTAGGTGCGTAATGTAGTTTTTGACAAGCAATCCTTCTATCTTTCTCGTTTAATACAATTAAAGCATCCGTAAAATATTTTACAATATACTCTAAGATGTAATATAAAAGATAAGCCCTTTTAGATTTTGCTGAAGGAAAAGAAAACCCATGAACTGTATGAATAACTCTTTTTATTCCTGCAATCTTAGCGGCTATTCTTCCTATCACTCCAGTTTTTGATGAGTGAGTATGCACTACATCAGCATTAGTCATTCTTAATATTTGATAAATTTTCTTAATCGCTTTTAAATCATTAATAATTGAGATCTCTCGACATAATTCTCTAACGCAAAAATATTGAATGTGTAGTTCTTTTAACTTTTGTGTTAATGGCCCTTCAGAAGAGCATATAATAATATGTTCATTATCTATATCATTTTCCACTTCATTAAGTGTAACTCTTTGGACACCACTTAACAGCGGAAGCAACTGTACATGTACTATTTTCATATATATTATTTCATTCAAATTAAAATAATTATGCTTGCTTTACAATTTTATTAATATAGTCTTCTGAGTATAATGTTTTATTAGAGAATGTTAATTTAGCGATCTCATGCATTTTTATCAATTTATTTTCATTGATTAATCGCTGGAAATCACTCGCTATTTTTTCTATATAAATATCATCATCCAAGCAAGAAATATCAAAAAGCACTCCGTTAACCCCATCTTCTATATAGTTTGGAATTTCACCTACAGCGGAAACCAATGCTATAAGGCCAGCTTGAAGTGCTGTTACTACTGACATAGCCATACCTTCATATAAACTTAGCTGCAAATAAATGTCGTATTTTTTTAAAACGTCATCAACCTCATTATATTTCAGAACACCTTTATACTTTACTTTTGAGGATAAACCAAATGACTCGATTGTAGATGTTATATTAGCTAGTTCTCCTTCATCTGGCCCATATATATCAAAATTAGCACAAACACCTAACTCATTTAGTTTTTTTACAAATCTAATACTATCTTTTAGATTTTTAGATTTATGGATCCTCCCAATATAAACCATATTAATATTTCTAATATCTAAACTAAATTGTTTAGGAGTGATTTTTGATGTTATGAAACTTAGAACCTCACCTTTTATATTTTCTTTTTTTTCAAAAAGTTGCTTTGTTTCATGTGAATCAAAATAGATAGCATCAAACTTTTTAACAGCTATTTTTGTTATTATTTTATCAAGAATATGAGAAAATTTTGTATTGTGAATTATAAAAGCAGTTTTAACTTCATCTCGTTTATTGTAAAACAACTGCCATACAAGACCAAATAATGCACTTTTCCATAGTGAAAAAACAACTAAATCAGGTTTATTATCTTTCATAAATTTTAGGAATCGTAAGAAACCCAACGGATTAAAAAATGATGAATTTAGACTCGTAATATCTATGTTTTCTTTATAATAATTGACATCATCCTTTTCTATAGAAACTATACGAAAGCAATAACCATGATTCAAAATATCATGAAATGAACTAAAAACTGCAGTTTCGACACCACCAACTTTAGCCTTTGGAATAACGTGAATAATATTCATAGTAAAACCTCATCCAGTACGCATAACCAACTATCTGTAAATCTCTCTACAGTAAATAATTTAGCTTGGGCTTTAGCATTACATGACATTTTTGTTCGAAGGTTACTATCCTGCATTAATTTACTTAACTTTTCAGAGTACTGAGCTATATCAAAACATGGAATCAAATATCCATTATTATTATTTAATATTTCAGCAGGACCATAATAGCAATTAAAAGAAAGTGAGGGTAATCCAAAAGATTGTGCCTCCAATAAAACTAAGCCAATACCTTCAAAACGTGAGGATAAGCAAAAAATATCAGCATTTTTGTAGTGTGACACAATGTCTGAAGTTGGTGATTCGAAAATGACCGAATCATGTATATTTAACTGTTCAGCTAATTCTTTTAAGCTGTTCAGTTCTTCTCCCCCGCCGACTATTTTTAAGCGCCATCCTTCTTTTTTAGTTATCCCTCCCCACGCTCTCAGTAATAGATCAAAACCTTTTTGCTTTGTCAATCGCCCAACAGCAAGGACTATTTGCTCATTTCGTTTTTTTTCATTATCTAAAATAGGATAGCTAGATGGATTATATATTACTTTAATTTTACTACTATTACAGATTTTTTTTCTAAGCCAAGCTTTTTTATCCCCTCGAGTAAGCACAATACATTTTTCGCAACAGAGCATTGCTAATAATCTACTTACATCTCTACTTTTAAGACCCAAGTTTGCTTTTATATTAAATTGCTCCCAACAAATATTTATACATTTGATACCAAATAAAGATGGAATAGAGTAAAGTGTTAGTATAGCATCGACATTAATAAGTACATCTATTCTATTCTGTTTAATTATTCTTCTTAAATTTTTAATTATAGATATTTTTTTACTTGCAACATTATTTTTGGAAGAAATGTTAACAACTTCAACAGAATTATTAATTTTAAAAAAAGGTGATATGCAGTCTTTTATTGTGAGAATAAAAACCTTATAGCCCTTCAGGCTTAGGTTATTTGCGGCTATTGAAGTAATACGCTCTGTACCGCCTGAGTTACTTAAATCATTTATAAAAAAACAAATCGTCTTCATACTTCTCTTCTATTGTGATATCTTACCGATATTTTATTAGTTATGACATATAGTAAAACCAAGAAAAAATAAAAAAATATATAGTTTGGGATAGTGATTTTTATAAAAGAAAGAATTATCAGTATTTTCTTCTCGAAAGAAATCCTCATATTCAATACAAATAAAAAAACAGTTATAGATAACATAAGACCAATAGGAATACCAAAGATAACACATAAATTCCCAAATAAAGTTAGGTCATAAAGAGCCTGATAATATGGGGGAGCTTTATCACTATAACCAACCAACCCATATCCAAGCAAAAATAAAGACTCATTATTAAACAGATTATCAATGACCATAATTTTTATATTATTACTAACATCCCCGCCCTGCAGAAAAAGTTCTATTCTTTTTAAAAGAAAATCCCATAAAATAAAAATAATTGCAATTGAAAGGGATACAAAAAAGACTATTCTAGAAATTTTAATTCGATATAAATTTGTTATAGCCAAATAAATAATGACCAAAAAAATTCCTAAAGTAGATAAAGTACATAATATACTTATTAACCCTATGTATGTTATTGTATTATTTTTCCCAGTCATGAGATACAATAGTATCAATAGTGAAATCATTATCCCGGAATAAATTGAGGGTTCAGCAGTCAAGCCGGAAGCTCTTAAACCTACTTCGTTTAGTATTCTTGATTCCTGACCACCAATAATTAATGAGTAATCAACTATAATATGAAATAGATAAAATGCTATAAACTGTATAAATAAAAATGTAGAATATAACAATATCCATCTTCTTATTATTTTTATTAAAACTATCAGTGGTATTTTTTGTATAAATGGAATAAGCAGCGTAAAAACCATAATCCAATAAATTAATCTGGCAGTATAACTCCATAGTAAATCAGGATAAGGAGTATAAGTCTCCTGAATTACGGTAATAATAATTATTATTAATGATAGAAAAGATGCTACGAAAAAAAATTTTAATGGAAACACTCCACCTCTTATTAGACACATTAGTACAATACATGGCAGAATATACAATTGCAAGCCATAAACTACTACAAAGGAAGGTAGGTCTATAGTACATACAGCTAATAATGTCATTAATAATATATTATTTATTATCATATTAATATCTTATTTATTTCTTATGAAAATATAATATAAACATTGAAGGTACCGTATTAAATTCTTTAAGTAAAAAACAGGGTTTTTATAAACTACTTTTAAAGGAACTGTACGTAATATTATTTCACGAGCCTTCTTATGCCCATGTATATGCTGAGAAAAACTTACCTTACTTAATCTAAGATGGCAATGTTTATCATAAAACTTAGTCAATGGTACTGGGATATATATATATTTATATAACGGGGCGCTTGCTGCATAAAACCATATTTCAGGAACAAATTTTATCGTTTCATCTACTGGATATAAATAATTAATTAATTTTTTAGGGTCAAATATATCAGATCTTTCTCCAAGCTGTCTGCTAAATAATTCATCGTACCATGATTTTTTTTCAATTCGCTCTAAATTATACAGACTATCAGGTCTATTTGTAGATTGTCGAATTGCTAAGCATCTGAGCCCAATAACGTCACTTTCTTTAAGGAGATAAAAATATGAAGACACATGTGATATACAATTTTCAAGAAGAATATCATCAGAATCTAAGCACAAGAAGGCATCGTACTCTTGTGCTAAGCTTACAGCTTTATTCCATGCCCCTTGTTTTCCTGCATTTTTCTGATAGTGGTACACTATTTTTATTTGATCTTGACAAATAAATTTCTCAATTAAGGTTCTAGTATTATCAGTAGAACCATCATCGATAACGAGCCACGTTAATTTTTTATAATTTTGGTTAACTATACTTTCATAGCAACGAGTTAGAGTATGGGCGCGGTTGTATGTTGGAGTAAAAATAATTATATGACTAATATCAGACACTTCTAATTTTCCTCATAAAAAGAAAAAAGGTAATTAATGACATCAAAAAATAATTTATATTATATACAAAGTATAGATTTTTACTATGAAAAATATCAAAAAACAAATAATATATTATAGTTAAAATAATCACTCCTCCTGCCCATTTAATAAAAAGAAGTTTACTTGTTCTTTCTCTAAATAAATATTGCATTAATACATTATCTATACAAAAAAATATTAAAGCTGGCAACATTTTCACAGTTAATAAAGCAGCATTACTATAACCACTACCAAAGATAAAAATAACTATTTTAGGTAACAATAATTGCCCTAATAACGCAATAATTATACTCATTATTACAAGGCAAAACATCAAATACACTAAATTCCTTATAATTTCATCTCTCGGGAGTTTTTTATAAATATAAATCGGTGCAATAGATTGCAATACCATTCTTATTAGCATAAAAGCTTGCTCCATCAATTGGATTGCAATCCCATATATCGCAAGTACCTCAAATGAAAAATATTTCTCTACATAAAATCTATCAAGCCGTAAATATACATACATTAATATTAATGACGGCCAAAAGTATAATCCTCGGAGAAATATTTTCTTCAAAACCTGTAGATCTATGCGAAAAATAAAAGATTTTTTATACCATAAAAATATCAAAAAACATGTAAGCAGTATAAATTCAATTACCCTCGACCATGCAATCATATCAGATGATAGCAAGTTAACCCAAAAAATGATAAATACAACACGCCCTAATAGCGATAACATTCTAACGAACGCAATCGATTTGATATTAACTATAGACTGATAATAGTTTATTATTATCGAAAATGGTTCGTTAAATATAATTATGATAGCAACTATATAGGTAATTTTTTTGAGAAATGGATCACTAATAAAAAAATAAGTATATATATTAACTAATGCATAAGCAACCATTGCTAATAGCATCCTAATCACAAACGCAGATGTAATAATTTCACTTATAATCTTCTTATTTCGTGAAAGCGCAGGAATAGTGATCTCTGCTCCAGCTATTAAGGCAACTGAAGATATAAGTGTAACTAAATTCAAAGCATATATCCATTGACCGTATTGCTCAACAGAAAGCGCTCTCGTAATAATTCCTTCTGAATAGAAAACTAAGCTGAGCGTAATTAGTTTTTCAAATATAAGCCATGATATATTTCTATAAACGGGCCCAAAAACTTTTTCAATTCTTTTCATGTGTGTAAAGTGTACCACGCTACCGCCCCTGGCTCATCAGCTACCAGTGCACTGCGTACATATCGACTTGTTACAAACCTCGCCCATACAGGGCAAAGCTCACTAAAACTTAAACGCCAATTGTCTTATCAATTGCCGTTAGAAACAAGGATAAATCTTATAAAATCAGCATTAAAATGCTCCAGATAACCCCTTGTTACTTAAGCCCTTTATACAAAACTAAAACGGCAGTCAACACTCGTTTCAGCCGACTTGCCGCTTCGAATGTTCACTGCCGTTATTATGTTTATCACCAACCATTTATCACGGTTGTTAATACTTATTCATGCAAAAGCTGCTCTATGCTCTTACGGAACTTCGTCCCTTCTTTCAGGTTACGGAGCCCGTACTTCACAAATGCCTGCATGTAGCCCATTTTTTTACCGCAGTCATAGCTATCGCCCGTCATTAGCATCGCGTCAACCGACTGTTTTTTCGCCAGCTCAGCAATGGCATCGGTGAGCTGGATACGGCCCCAGGCGCCCGGTTCGGTTCTTTCCAGTTCCGCCCAGATGTCGGCTGAAAGCACATAACGGCCTACCGCCATCAAATCGGAATCCAGCGTCTGCGGCTGATCCGGTTTTTCGATAAACTCCACAATCCGGCTGACTTTGCCTTCATTATCCAGAGGTTCTTTCGTCTGGATAACGGAATACTCCGATAAATCACCTTTCATGCGCTTCGCCAGCACCTGGCTGCGACCCGTTTCATTGAAACGCGCCACCATCGCCGCAAGGTTATAGCGCAGCGGATCGGCGGTAGCATCATCAATAATAATATCCGGGAGTACCACAATGAAAGGGTTATCGCCCACGACCGGACGCGCGCACAGAATAGAGTGCCCCAGCCCTAACGGCTGCGCCTGGCGAACGTTCATGATAGTCACGCCCGGTGGGCAGATAGATTGCACTTCCGCCAGAAGCTGGCGCTTAACGCGCTGCTCAAGAAGTGATTCAAGTTCATAAGAGGTGTCGAAGTGGTTCTCAACGGCGTTTTTAGACGCGTGAGTCACCAGCACGATTTCTTTGATCCCTGCAGCCACAATCTCATCGACAATGTACTGAATCATCGGTTTGTCGACGATCGGTAGCATCTCTTTTGGGATTGCCTTGGTGGCAGGCAACATGTGCATACCCAACCCCGCTACCGGTATAACTGCTTTCAAATTCATCATTGTTTCATCCACCTGTAAAATGGTTGCTGAATTATAGCTCTTTAGCTTGTTTTCGCCAGCATGAATTACTCTGCTGCCAGGATAATGATGGCACGCCCTGCATTACGTCTTAGTCGGTACCATAACATTAAGTATGAACAACTTTTTCCCAGGAATTTTCGTAAAAATAGCGGCGTTTACCCTCCCCGCTTCGGCAGCGGAAAATTCACTGCTTCAACATTCACGATTTGGTGATTAATCCTGTCGATGTCCACGGAACTCTGCCCGTTTTCATTGATGGCATGAACATTAGCGAGGGAAAGCAGCGTGTCCTGGCGGGCCATAAATTGCCCGCGGACATCTTTACGCAAATCGAAGTGTATTTTTAACGCCGGGCCAATCGCTGAGGTTTGCATCACGTTGATATTACGCAGAAACAGGTGCTGCGGTTGATTATGCAGTTCCAGCGTAGCACGCGTCATCCGTACGTTGGTGATGGCGACAAAAGAGGGGGAGTTACCGGAGGAGATTTGAATGCCGCGTAATTTATAAGCAACCTGACGATTATCCAACCGAATGGCGTTTAATTTAAAGTTTTGCGGAATTGACAGGTATTTTCCTTTAACGACGCCATAGCCGATGAGCATCCCAGCACTATTCGTCATATCAATATTATCAATGACGAAATTATCACAGCCATAAATTGCGATCGTTGCGTTATCAATACCCGCCTTTTTACTGAAATCGGGCGTGATGTTTTTGGCTTTGACATTGCGAATGATGAAATGTTTGCCATTTTCTACGTGTACCAGCTGGCGGCAATCAGATCCGGTAATATTGGCCACCACAAAGTTTTTTACTGCCTGGTCTTCAGGATAACTATTGTCATAGGTGCTACCCGCCAGCCCGATGCCGATTCCCCAGTTGATTTTGCCATTGGTACAATCAATGCGTTCGATGACATGATCGGAAATCAGGATGTCGCGGTCGTGAATCGCGACATTCCACTCAATGGCGTCCCCCTGTAAATCGCTAAAGCGGCTATGCGTAATCCTCGCGCCGTCCATTTGGTTATGAAATCCCTGGCGGAGAATGGCGTAGTTGGCGTGGGTAACGGTGATGTCATCGATAATGAGATTACGCATCACCTGCGGTTCCTTACCGCCGATGAAAATTTGCGCGACGGGGCCAAAGCCGCTCATCGTCACGCCTTTAATCACACAGTCCGACCCGCGAACATCCAGCGTCACATTGTGCAGACTGCCGCCCTGCTCCCCCACCACCTGACACCCGTCCTGCAAAATAAACCGTCCCCGGCCATTCCCACGCACCGCGCCCTGTACCCGCAGCGTTTTTCCCGCCGGAATCGTTATCGCCGCATTGATATTTTCACACACCCATCCTGGCGGTACGACCACGGTCTGCCCGTCGCCGAAGGCCTGTTTGAACGAGGCGATACCGTCATCCGCCGGATAATCCTTAATATCGACGGTCTGGCGAGGTTCACGCGCCTGTAGCGGCAAGGCGCGTAGAAAAGGGAGAACAGCAAGCGCGGAACCTGCCGTCAGGAGGATACGTCGGGAGAATTTAGTCGTGGGCATACCACCTCGTTTATATCGTTTGTAGCAGGCTGGCTAACTGGCGATTAATCACCTGCTGGTTAAAATCTTGCGCCACTTTTTCACGGGCGCGCGTGATCACCGACTCCAGCGTGTCGTGGTCAATCCGGCTGAACTCAGCGAGTCGGGCCGCCAGCGCCTGCGCAT
The DNA here is from genome assembly GCF_046567715.1 of Salmonella sp. 741265116_PST. NCBI lineage: Bacteria > Pseudomonadati > Pseudomonadota > Gammaproteobacteria > Enterobacterales > Enterobacteriaceae > Salmonella > Salmonella sp. 741265116_PST. The sequence continues at coordinate 9,591 of NZ_JBKFPH010000029.1, forward strand.
CGTTTTCCGGCACCAGCCAGCCGGATTTGCCGGCCTCCACCAGTTCCGGAATACCGCTATGCACGGTAGACACCACGGGAATCCCTACCGCCATTGCCTCCATCAGCGCCACCGGAATACCTTCCATATCGCCATCCGTACCGGTAATCGACGGCAGCAAAAAAACATCGGCGTCATCCAGCATCGCCTTCACTTCATGGCTCGGTTTAAACCCCGGCATCTCAATGACATCGTCTAGCTGATACTGCTCAATGAGCGTGCGCAGCCGACGTTCCCACGGGCCAATCCCCAGAATGCGGTAGCGAAACGCCACGCCCTGCGCTTTCAGTTGCCGACAGGCTTCAATCGCCACATGCAGGCCTTTTTTCTCGGTCAGGCGCGCGACGGAAATCATCTCCAGCGGCATCCCTGGCGCTTTCACCGGACGATGGGTAAAACGCGTCATGTCGACGCCCATGCGCGAAACGGCAATCTTTTCCGGCGGGCAGCCCATACTTTTCAGACGACCGGCCCACAGATCGCTGATGGGCAGCATCAGATCGCCACGACGAAACAACTGCTGATACTCCGGCGTGTAATGACTGAGCACTTCGCGGCTGGAGATATCAATCCCGTGGAAAATAGTCACGATTTTGCCGCGAAGCACGCCCAGTTCGCGTAGTTTGGCCGCCGTCACGCCCGCCGGACCAAAGTGTGCGATGAACACATCCGCCACAAAAGGCTGGCCCACCTGCGCGCAAATCGCGGAAAGGATCAAATTGCGTGATTCATCGCCATAGCGGGTAAAATTGAGCGCTTTCCAGGTCGCCGCCCGATGCAGCCCCGGCAGCGTTTTACATGCCCGGTAGCGCAGTTTCGCCAGCCGTCCCTGGGGCTCATCCTGTAACCAGCGGGTTTTCGCCGCCAGGCCATACTTCTCCCAGGCGGCGTGAGTATGTTGGGTATCGCCTTTTTGTAACGCGACAATCTCCACCTCATGGCCCATATCAATAAACGCAGTAATCTGATTCAGCACAAAGGTTTCCGATGAGAGTGGAAATTTCAGCAGAAAAAAGCTGACTTTCATTGTTCCTCCCGAATTCTGTCGAGAACGGATTTGATCATCGTGAACCCTTTCGCTCGCTCCTCGGTAACGGTGTTAGCCACTTTTGCCTTTAGCGCAGGCAATTGACTGAGCGTATCGGCCACCACGCTTTGTAATGAACCGTTCAGCAAGTGACGGATATCGATAGCCAATTCCGCCAGGCCTAGCTGCTGCATAATCCCGGCGGATTTATGCTCATAATTAATGGCGATGGCGGGCGTGCCAAAATTCATGGAGATAATGGCGGAATGCAGGCGCGTCCCGATGGTCAGTACGCAGGATGCGAGGATCTTTCCGATTTCCACGTCATTGAGTTCGTCCATCGCGATATGGAAATGCTCTGAGTCGTTTACATACTTCGCCATCCGTAACGCAACCATCCGGTCATCGCGGTTATAGCGATCAATACTGGTGCAGGTCGACAGCGCCAGTACCTGATAACCGTCCGCAATCAGGCGATTCACGACCTGGGCAAATGCCTGCTCATAGGCCTGCTGAGTGGTGCCCAGGCGTTTATCAAACGGCTCCAGATCGCGCAACGTAATCGCGACGGTTTTGCGGCGCGCGGTGACGTCCAGCCAGTGCTGCACAGCATAACTGGCAACAAACTCGTCGTGACGGCGTTCGACTAACCAGGCAGTATCCACCCCCTGCTCCACTTTCCGGGTATCGATCTGCGCGGCGGTCATCAGATCGCGGCTGACGGTTTCACGCAGGATCAGCGCACTGGTGCGTCCAAAAACATAATTGGCGAGCTGGTTAAAGTCAGGATTCTGGAAAGGGCCGACGCTATGTCCCACCATATAAATTGGTTTGTTCGCCATAAACGCGCACAGCGGATATTCAAAGTGAGTCAAACCGTATAAGTCGACATAGTTTGAACCGCCCACCTGAATGACGGCGTCATACTGCGCAATAAATTGTGCGAATTCGGCAAATTCCGGCGCGATAGCAAAATTACGCAGCGATCCTTCCTGGGCGACTTTAGACAATAAAATTTTATGCTGAAAACGACGACGTAATACTTTTTTCACCCGACCGTTAAGCCCTGCCGCCGCCTGCTGTTTCTGGCTTAACTGATACAGCGGGTCGGCAATAATCGGGCGCCCCTGCAACCAGGCGGAACTCACCGGGAAACGGCTCATCACATCCATCTCCGCCTCTGGCGCCTGTTGACGGATGGCATCAAGCAAACCGCGCATAATGGCGCTATCACCACGGTTGCCGCATGTGTGGTTGCCTAAAATTAATAATTTCATAAATAGCCTCTTATATCCCCGTCATCCGACACGTAATAACTTTTTCAGTTTTGCACTACCAACAAGCTGATTTTTTATTTCCATCACCAGCGCATTGCGTGAAAAAATAATCATTAAAATAAAACTCAAAATACCGACCATAACCTGTAGTGCGAATACCCCTGACAACGGTAAATAGCCGTCGACCAACTTTCCTGCGCCGTAGCTGGTAATAAATGTTGGCAATGAGAGATAAAACGGTAGCCACAGGCTGAGAATATACTGACGATAGCTGGAGCCGAGTACCGGCTTAATCATCACGAAATAGCTCAGAATGGTGTTGATGATTTGCACCACCAGGAACCCCAGCGTCACGCCAATCGCCCCCGCCAGATGGCCGCCAATGAGAATTGCCGGGATAAACAGAAACGTTTTAAAGACGTTGAACTTAAAGCTGATATCCACGCGCGCTTTCGCCATCAGCAGCGAACCAATCGGGTTGCCGACCGAGCGCAGCAGCCCCACCACGCACAGCAATTGCAGGATCGGGATAATGCTGTTCCACTTCTCGCCAAACACTAACGGCACAAAATTGTTCGCCACTACCATCAGGCCCAACAGCGCGGGAAAATTGATAATTCCCACCACGGAAAGCAACTTATAGAAGTTGACGCGCAGCTTCTCGGTATCGTCCTGGATTTTGGCGAATGCCGGAAATAGCACGCGAGTAATGATGGGGTTAAGCTTCGCTGGCGGCACAACCGCCACGTTGTACGCGAGGTTATATCCCCCGGCGACGCTTGCGCCGAGAATTCTCGCCAGTACCAGCGTCGATAAATTCGTGTTGATGTAATTGACGATACTGTCCGCCGTCAGCCACGCGCCAAAACGCAGGTTCGTGGACACCGATGCCAGCGAAAAATGCAGCCCCGGACGGTAAATCTTGCGGCCGAAGTAACCAAACAGCAGCGTTCGCACCGCACTGTTCACCAGATAGCCGAGAATCGCGGTTAACGCCAGCGGCCAGTAATGGGCGCTAATCACCGTAAAGGTGAACCCCGCCAGCACGGAGGTCGTTTCGATCATGCCGATCTTATTGAACTCCAGCTCTTTTTGCATCAGCGCGCGGAACTGCTGCCCGTGAGGGATCACGATAAACGCCAGCGACAACGTTTTGATTAACGGCGCGAGATCCGGGTTATGCAAAACATGGGCAATCGCATCGCTCAGCCAAAAGACCACCGCAAATACCACAATCCCAAGCCCAACGTTTAGCCAGTAGAGCGTGGTCAGCTCCAGATGCCCAATCGTTTTACGCTGGATAATCGAGTTCGCGATGCCAAAGTCCGAGATCGTGTCGGCCAGCGCGATAATCACCAGCGAGACGGTCAACAGGCCAAACTGGTGGTTGTCGATGATCCGCGCCAGCACCGTCATCTGAATTAACCCCAGACCGATAATCACTATCGTGGCGATAGCCGACCATTTAGCGCCACTGATCGTTTTTTGTCGTAAACTCATTCTTTTCTCCAGAACCTGTTCACAAGGCATCATTGGCGCAGCCAGATTGAACAGGGGCAGCGCGGAAAAACCGGAGCGTACACGCTGCCCTGGTGCAATATGGCAAGTAAAATAGCCTTGTGGGTCAGGTTCTTAATACGCCGCTTTATTAACAAACCCTTTAAAAATCGTCAGAAAAACGATTTTGATATCGAACCAAATACTCCATTCGCGGATGTATTCCAGGTCGAATTCCACGCGTTTTTCCATTTTCTCCAGCGTATCGGTCTCACCGCGCCAGCCATTAATTTGCGCCCAGCCGGTGATGCCCGGCTTCATCTTGTGGCGTAGCATGTAACCTTCAATCAACTGACGATACTGTTCGTTATGCGCCACCGCGTGCGGGCGAGGACCGACGATGGACATCCCGCCGGTTAATACATTGATAAACTGCGGCAATTCATCCAGCGAGGTACGACGCAAAAAGTTACCTACCCGGGTGACGCGTGGATCGTTTTGTGTCGCCTGGGTAACGACCTTATCGTTTTCCATCACCTTCATTGAGCGGAACTTCCAGACCTTGATCGGCTTGCCGTCCATCCCGTAGCGCGTCTGACGGAAAATCACCGGCCCGGGCGAGCTCAATTTGACCGCCAGCGCAATGCAGCACAGTACCGGTGAGATGAGCAGCAGAATCAGCGACGCCAGCACGATATCTTCTGCCCGTTTAAGCAGACGGTTAATCCCTGATAGCGGCGTGTCATACAGCGGAACGACCGGAACGCCGCTCATCTCCTCCACGCGCGAGTGGAGAATATTAAAGGTGAACACATCGGGAATAAGGATCACCGAGCAGGTGGTGTCGGCCAGCTCGCGCACCAATTTTTTCACCATGGCGCCGTCGCTCATTGACATGGCGATATAAACATTGTGAATTCGCGAGGCTTTCGCATCGTCAATTAACTGCTCGAAGTTCCCGGCCCAGTCAGCAGAGACGCCGCCCGGTTTGGGATCGTGATAGACGCCCACCACCTCAAAACCCAGCCACGGCTCATTACGGAAGCTATCCAGCAACGCCTGGCCCGCAGGCAAATCTCCGGCGACGGCGACCCGGCGAGTGTTATAACCACGATTGCGTAGCCAGCCCGCGCCGAAACGAATAAATGAACGGCATAACACTAAGCCCAGGCTGGACAGCGCATACCAGGCCAGCCAGGTGGCGAGGCGGTTGTCAAAGTCATCATTAAACGCCACCAGACCGGCGCTGAAGATCAGGCTCAGCGTCCAGTTTTGCAGTAACAGCGTTAACTCTGTCGACATTTTGACGCCGCGCCAGGAGCGATAAAAATCGGTCATCCCGCCCAGCATTTGAAAAACAACCAGCGTAATCAGCGCCACCAACAGGTGCATGTACAGGAATGGCAGTCCACTGACTTCACAGATGAACCACAGCCCGCCAAACATGATGGTGATATCTGAAAAGCGTTGCACCATAGAGATTAACGATGCATTGGTTTTGGCTCGTTCGCGCTTTTTTAGATTTGTCATCGTTGTTCCTGTGATTGGCCCCTTACCCGCAGGCGGTAAGGGGAGATCTGACGTTACTGATTCAGCAGCGCCAGCAGAGTGCGTATTCGCGCTTCCATCAGCGGAATATCGCCGCGTGATTCCACATTCAGGCGCACCACCGGTTCGGTGTTTGACGAGCGCAGGTTGAAACGCCAGTCGGTGAACGACATGCTGAGGCCGTCCGTGCGGTCCACCGCCTGCGCCTCTTCCGCGAAGTGCGCTTCCACCCGCGCGATGGCCGCCGCCGGCTCCGCCAGCCTGCTGTTGATTTCCCCGCTCGCCGGGAACGCCGCCATCCGGTCGCGGACCAGTTCACCCAGCGACTGCCCCTTCAGGCACACCAGCTCCGCCACCAGCAACCACGGGATCATCCCGCTGTCGCAGTAGGCAAAATCACGGAAATAGTGATGCGCGCTCATTTCCCCGCCATAAATGGCATCCTCCGTACGCATCCGCTCCTTGATAAAGGCGTGCCCGGTTTTTGACATCACCGGCGTCCCGCCCGCCGCCGTCACCACTGCCTCCGTGTTCCAGGTCAGGCGCGGGTCGTGGATAATCTTCGCCCCCGGGTGTTTTTCCAGAAACGCTTCCGCCAGCAGCCCGACGATGTAGTACCCCTCGATAAACTGCCCTTTCTCATCGAACAGGAAGCAGCGGTCGAAGTCGCCGTCAAAGGCGATGCCCATGTCCGCCCCGTGTTCAATAACGGCCTTGCGGGTGTCGTCGCGACACTCCGGCAGCAACGGGTTGGGAATGCCGTTCGGGAAGGTGCCGTCCGGGGTGTTGTGGATTTTGATGAACTCCACCGGCGCGCCCAGCGCCTTCAGGCGCGCTTCGATGGCGTCAATGACCGGCCCCGCCGCGCCGTTGCCGGAATTCACCACCAGCTTCAGCGGGGTGAGATTGTTAACACTGATATAGCCCAGCAGGTGGTCGATGTAGGCGTCGCGCAGGCTGATTTGTCTGTAGCTGCCGCGCGCGGCCTCGTTCACCGGCGGGAAATCGCCCGCTTCCGCCAGACGCTGAACGTCGCGCAGACCGGTGTCGCCGCTTATCGGGCGGGCGCCCTCGCGCACCAGCTTCATACCGTTGTAGTCCATCGGATTATGGCTGGCGGTCACTTCAATACCGCCGTCCACGCCGAGGTGGAAGGTGGCGAAGTAAATCTCTTCGGTGCCGGACATACCGATATCCAGCACGTCAACGCCCGCGTCCTGTAACCCTTTCGCCAGCGCCAGCTTCAGCGCCTCGCTGGTCAGGCGCACGTCGCCGCCCAGCACGATGGTTTTCGGTTTTAAATATTCGCCGCAGGCGCGGCCAATCCGCCACGCGATATCTTCATTGAGCTCTTCGCCCAGCCTGCCGCGAATGTCGTAGGCCTTGAAACAGGTTAATTTTGTCATGTTCTTACCCTTCTTCAGGCAACAGTTAGCCCTGACCGTAAATGGCCAACATCGTTATTGTTGTTCATTGCCGGATGGCGCGTTGCGCTTACCGGGCATAATTGCAGGCGTCAGACCCGCCCGTAACGGTCCTCGAACCGCACCACGTCGTCCTCTTCGAGATACGAGCCGGAACGCACTTCAATTAAATCGAGCGGTATTTTTCCCGGATTTTCCAGGCAGTGGGTCGCCCCCAGCGGAATATAGATGGACTCGTTTTCACCGAGCAGCTTAACCTCGCCGTTGATGGTGACTCTGGCGGTCCCCGCCACCACCACCCAGTGCTCGGCGCGGTGATGGTGCATCTGCACCGACAGTCCTTCCCCCGGCTTGACGGTAATACGCTTCACCTGATAGCGCTCGCCCGCGTCGATGGAGTCGTATTTGCCCCACGGACGGTAAACCTCGCGGTGCATGTGGTGCTCATGGCGTCCGTCGGCCTTGATCTTCTCCACCACCTTTTTCACGTCCTGCACCGCGTGGCGATCGGCAATCAGCACGGCGTCTTTGGTCTGCACCACCACCAGATCCTTCACGCCGACGGTGGTCACCAGGCCGGATTCGGCGTAAACGTAGCTGTTTTCCGTTTTATGGCTGATGACGTCGCCGTGGTGGACGTTTCCCTCCGGGGTGTGGGCGCTGATTTCCCACAGCGAGGACCACGAGCCGACATCGCTCCAGCCCGCGTCCATTGGCATCACCACCGCGTCCGCCGTCCGCTCCATCACCGCGTAGTCAATGGACTCTTCCGGACAGGCGAGGAAGGCCTCTTCATCCACGCGAATGAAGTCAAGATCCGGATCGACGCCGCGCATCGCCTGTTCACAGGCGGCCAGAATATCGGGGCGGAACTTTTTCAGCTCTTCCAGATAGCGTCCGGCGCGGAACAGAAACATGCCGCTGTTCCAGTAGTAATCGCCGCTGGCGACGTAGGCCTGGGCGGTTTCCAGCCCCGGCTTCTCAACGAACTGCGCCACCTCAAAAGCCACCGCATCCGTCGCGCCCGGCACGACATCACCGCGCCGGATATAGCCATAGCCGGTTTCCGGCAGATCCGGCACGATACCGAAGGTCACCAGTTTGCCCGCGTCGGCATAGGGCATGGCGTCGCGCACCGCGTCGCGGAAGGCCTCTTCATTGGCGATCGCATGATCCGCCGCCAGTACCAGCATCAGCGGATCGCAGTCCGTATGCTGGCGCGTCGCCGCCAGCGCCGCCAGCGCAATCGCCGGCGCGGTATTGCGCCCGGCGGGCTCAAGAATAATGTTCTCCGTCAGCTTATTGAGCTGGCGGAGTTGTTCGGCAACGATAAAACGGTGCTGTTCGTTGCAGATAACCACCGGGCTTTCGCACTCCACGCCGTTCAGACGGCAAATGGTGGTTTGCAGCATGGTGAGATCGCCTTTCAGGCACAGAAACTGTTTTGGATAAAGCACGCGAGAAAGCGGCCACAATCGGCTACCGGAGCCACCGGCCATCACAACCGGGTAAAGTTTTGTCTGACGCATTATCATCCCCGAATATCTGCAATAAATTGGCGTAGCACGTTCTCTTTATTGAGCGTGCGTTCGGCGTATTCACGTGCCGTCGTGTTGTTTTTCGGCATGGCGAGCGCCTGGCTAATCCCGTTAACCAGCGCGTCGGTCGACTCCGGTTCCACGCAAACGGCGATGCCCGGATAGCGCGCGCAAAGTTGTCCTAATTCGGTGTGCGGCTCAGCGGTAATCACCGCATTACCGCCGACCGCCAGAATGTTAGTCAGCTTGGAGGGCAGTACCGCATCCGCCGCGCCGCGCTTTTGCACCACCAGATGGCAGTCGCCCATTTTCAGCAGCGCGGGTAAGGCGTCGTAAGGCTGCAGCGGGAGGAATTTAATATTTGGCAGGCCGCGTTCGCGGGCCATGTTCTCCAGCCGCGCCTTGCCGCCCCCCTGGCCGACAATCGCGAAAATCAGCGGTCGATCGCGTAATCGTTCCGCGGCGTCTATCACCTTTTCCAGCCCTTGCTTTTCGCCGATATTGCCGGAATAGAGCACGATTTTTTTACCCTCTGGCAAGCCAAGCTGCTGACGCAAAGCCGTCACGTCAGCGTCATTAACGTCCTGAAAGCGCGCCACTTCCGACCAGTTCGGAAAAAAGAGGATTTTTTCCGCCGCGACGCCCTTTTCCCGCGCTTTATTCATCATGGAGCGAGAGATGGTCGAAACATTATCAACGCTACGCAGCGCGCTACGTTCAAAGGCCGTTGCTAACCGCGCTACGCTGCCGCGCTTACCTTTTCCCGCCATTCCTAAGCCGAGCATGGCATCCACTTCGTAATCCTGAATATGCAGTACGGTACGCGCGCCGGAGAGTGTCGCCAGCAGACGCATTCCCGGCGTACAAAAGAGCGTCGGTACAACGCCGATAATCCGATCCGGCTTCCAGCGACGCTGCGCCATCAGTGGGAAAAAACTGCTCAATGCAAAGCTCCCCAGATGAAGCAACCGTTTTAAGGTGGAGGGCTGTTTCGGCACATACAGCGGGCAGCGCCAGACGGTAGCCTCGCCCTCTTCCCGGCGATAGCGCCAGGCGGAATAGCGCTCGCCGACCTTCCACTGCGGGTAGTACGGCGGCGCAGTAATGACCCGCACCTCATGGCCTTCCCGCGCCATCCACGCCACCATTTCGCCGGTATATTTGCCGATACCGGTCAGTTCCGGCGAATAGTTAATGCCATAGACCAGGATCTTCATAGGCCCACCGCCGGCGCGTCAGGAAAGAAGTAGGCCCGACTGTTCTCATGAACATTATCGCTTGCCAGAAGCTTTTCCGGCGACAGCCAGCGGTAACTGCCATGTTGCGCGTCAGGCAGGCGTAAATCGCTCTCTGCCACGTGCAGACGAAAGCCGAGCACGATGTAGTGAGTTGAAAAATCCTCACCGGAAAAGTTGTCGTCATAGAAGTGCTGCCAGACGCCATAAAACGTCCCTGCCGCCAGCGGCAGACGCACGCCCAGTTCCGCCTGCGTCAGCCGTGCAAAGGCGGCCTCCAGCGTTTCGTCTTTGCACACCCGCCCCCCCGGCACAAACCAGTAGCCCTGCGCCGGACGGTTGAGACGCTGGCCCAGTAAAATTTCCCCCTGGCCGTTTTCCACGATGAAATCGAGGGAGATGAGGGGCGTCGCCCGCACCACGGCGGCGAAATCTTCCTGACGTAAAAACATTGTCACCCCCGGAACCGTTGCTGATTCTCAAGGAACCACTGGTAAGTACCGGCAAGCCCTGCCTCCAGTGAAATTTCGTGATACCAGCCAAGCTGATGCAGGCGCGTGACGTCGAGCAATTTACGCGGCGTGCCGTCCGGCTTCGCGGCGTCGAACACCACCCGGCCCTGGTAACCCACCACCTTTGCGATAGTCTGCGCCAGCTCGCGGATGGTGCAGTCCACGCCGGTGCCGACGTTAATGTGCGACAGCATCGGGGCGGTGTTCTCCTGCCACACTTCGCGCGCCAGCTCCATCACGTGAATACTGGCCGCCGCCATATCGTCAACGTGCAGAAATTCGCGCATCGGCGTGCCGCTGCCCCACACTACCACCTCCGGCGCGTGGCTCTGCGCGGCCTCATGAAAGCGGCGCAGCAGCGCCGGGATCACATGTGAATTGTCCGGATGGAAATTGTCATGCGGGCCGTACAGGTTGGTCGGCATCACCGAACGGTAGTCGCGACCGTACTGGCGGTTGTAGGACTCGCACAGTTTAATCCCGGCGATCTTGGCGATGGCATACGGCTCGTTAGTCGGCTCCAGCGTTCCCTGCAGCAGCTCGCTTTCCGCCATCGGCTGCCTTGCCAGTTTCGGATAGATACAGGACGAACCGAGAAACAGCAGTTTGTTCACGTTGTGCAGGTGCGCGGCGTGAATAATGTTGCTCTCTATCATCATGTTTTCATAGATAAAATCCGCCGGATACGTGTTGTTGGCGACAATGCCGCCCACTTTCGCCGCCGCCAGATAAACCTGGTCGATACCCGCCCCGGCAAAGAACGCCTGTACCGCACGCCCGTCGAGCAGATCCAGCTCATCGCGGGTGCGAAGTACCAGTTCCACGTCGCCGCGCTGCGCAAGCTGCCGTACAATGGCGGAACCCACCATCCCGCGATGGCCCGCCACAAAAATTCGTTGCTTGTTCATTCTCAGGACTCCAGCGCGATGGCCACCTCGTAACCGTGAGATTTCAGCAGTGAGTGTTTTTTCGCGGCCTCCAGATCGTTCGCCACCATCTCGGAGACCATCTCCGACAGGGTGATTTCCGGTTTCCAGCCCAGTTTCTCATGCGCTTTGGACGGGTCGCCCAGCAGGGTTTCCACTTCCGCCGGACGGAAATAACGCGGATCAACGGCCACAATCACATCCCCCGGTTTCACGCCCGGCGCATCGTGTCCGGTAACGGATACCACGATCCCTTTCTCATTAATGCCTTCGCCTTCAAAGCGCAGTTTTATCCCCAGTTGCGCCGCCGCCAGCTCCACAAACTGGCGTACGGAATACTGCACGCCGGTGGCAATCACGAAATCTTCCGGCTGCTCCTGCTGTAACATCATCCACTGCATCCGTACGTAATCTTTCGCATGGCCCCAGTCGCGCAGCGAATCCATGTTGCCGAGATACAGGCAGGACTCCAGTCCCTGGGCGATATTGGCGATGGCGCGGGTGATCTTACGGGTGACGAAGGTTTCGCCACGACGCGGGGACTCGTGGTTAAACAGAATGCCGTTACAGGCGTAAATGCCGTAGGATTCACGGTAGTTGACGGTGATCCAGTAGGCGTACAGTTTCGCCACAGCATAGGGGGAACGCGGGTAGAACGGCGTGGTCTCTTTCTGCGGAATTTCCTGCACCAGACCGTACAGTTCAGAGGTGGAGGCCTGGTAGAACCGCGTTTTCTTTTCAAGACCGAGGAAGCGAATCGCCTCCAGCAGGCGCAGCGTGCCCATCGCATCCACATCGGCGGTATATTCCGGCGACTCAAACGACACCGCCACGTGGCTCATTGCGCCCAGGTTGTAGACCTCATCCGGCTGCACTTCCTGTAAAATGCGGGTCAGGTTGGAGGCGTCGGTCAGGTCGCCATAATGCAGATGAAATTTCGGGTTGCAGCTGTGCGGATCCTGATAAATATGGTCCACGCGCTCGGTATTAAACGATGACGCGCGGCGCTTGATACCATGCACCTCATACCCTTTTTCCAGCAGAAATTCTGCCAGGTAAGACCCATCCTGTCCGGTTACGCCAGTAATGAGAGCGACTTTTGACATTTTCATTTCCTCAAATAGTCCCGTTAGGGAGTAACTTTCTGAACGCGCTGGCGCGTTAGCACTGCGGGATTGCCCCGACAAATCGCATTTGCCGGTAATGATTTAAATACGCTGCTGCGCGCGCCGACGACGGTGCCATGACCTATCGTCACGCCGGGCGCGACAAAAACATCGGTTGCCAGCCAACATTTTTCGCCAATAACAATCGGCGCGGCGTTAATATCGAAATGGGCGCTGGTATAATCATGGCTACCGGTACACAAATACCCTTTTTGTGAAATAACCGCATGTGCGCCAATATTAATTTCACCCAACGTATATAACACCGCGTCGTCGCCTACCCAGGCATAATCGCCGACGGTTAATTTCCATGGATAGGTAATTTTTACTGACGGTCGAATAACCACATTCTTTCCAATTTTGGCGCCAAACAGACGCAGCAAAAAGGCTCGCCAGCGATACAATATTTGCGGCGACCCGGCGAATAATGTCGCCTGTACCGCCCACCATAATTGTACTTTTAGCGCATTAGCGCCGCGGAACCCCTTCGGCACCGTAAAGCCGCTAAGATCCTGCATAATAACTCCCGGTGATTAGACTTTGTTATACCGCGCTTTTGTTTTACCCGTCGTTTTCAGACGTAATAAATAGGATAATTGCGCCCAAAACCCTGGCACACGTAATATTTTTCGCTGTACATTTTTTGCATCCTGACATAATTCCAGATTATTCGAGGTTGACACGCCGCCCATCGAAAATTCAGATACCAGTACGTTAATTCGCCGAAAAGGATAGCCTGCTTTATAGAGACGGGCCGCCAGCGCATAATCTGAAGAGACATGATATTGCAGATCATAAGGATACTTTTTTAACGCTGCCGTCGGGAAAAATATTGCCTGATGGCTGGCTGGCAAACTATGGTAGATATAATACCCGGGTTTAGCCTTCCGGCGTATTTTATGCCCGCCGCCGAAATCCAGCAGCGCGTCGCCAATATACATCGCCTCGCCCTTTTGCCGCGCCAGTTGGCGGACAAACAGCGCGGCATCATCATGGAACGCATCACCGGAATTAAGAAACAGGGTATAGCGCCCCTGCGCCAGCGCAATGCCTTTGTTCATGGCATCATAAATACCGCGATCCTTTTCACTGATAAAACGCAGGTTAAACTCACCGTGACGTTTTTGCAGAAATTCGCGCGTGCCGTCCTCCGAACCGCCGTCCACTACGATCCATTCAAATGACAGACCCGGATCGCGTGCCAGATTGCGCAGCGAGCGCCAGGTTTTTACCACCCCTTCGTAATTGCGAAAGGCGACGGTAACGACGCTTAAAAACATGCCACCACCCCGTTATGAAATTTTTAACGCCTTGCGCAAAATGAACGGACAGACGATTAAAAAAGCATATTCCGGGCTAAATATTGAACCGGTAAAAAACAGCGACACCGGCGTAAAAAGATAGAGCTGCACCCGAAAATTACGATTATCGCCAAACGCATTTAGCGCCATTTTTAAAACTTTCCCCATATACCACAGCGTCATTAGCACTGCGAACCAGGAAAAATAAATAATCAGCAGATACAATCCATTGTCTATGGTTTTCCCGACATCCGCACCGTTAAAGATTCCGAATGATGCGACATATTCATAAAGTGAGCCAAATCTGACTACACCATCAATATGGGTCAAGGAATATCCGACCATGACTAAGGGGCCCACAATACGATAATAAGAAGATGAGCCTTCCGTCCCTAAATCGCCAAGTCGTGTCGCGATATAAGGAAATGCAATAATTACCCCAACCAAAAACAGGGTTAATGAGACCAGCGCCAGTGGAAGTTTTTTCTTTATCGCATCCTTATTCAAATATTGGAACGCCCACTCCAGAAGATAAAACAGGATAAAGGTCATTACCCCTGAAAATGATCCTGATAATATTATCCCTGCCAGAATCATAGCATCGCTTTTCGGTGTTTTGATACCAAACTGTTTGATGCTCAGCCAAATTGAGATTAGTGCCAAAGCGAAAAATGCCGGTTCAAAATACAGCGCAGTGGTACGCTTACCGCCAAATTTTATGAAGTTCAGTACGTAGCTATTACTGTAAATGAGATATTTCGAAATTCCTTCCATAATACTGCTGCCGCCGGTAAGGATAATTTGCGCCATCTCAACCGCGGCGAGCGCGACCACTATACCCACCACCAGATAAAAAAAACGCAAAATCTTTCGGTGGTTATGCGCGGAAATGGTTTTGAATCGGATACTCCAGACCATCCCGATAATGACCACAATATAGACAAACAGCATCGTGGACGTGACATATTTACCGGCATTCAGCGACTGGCCGAACAGGAAGTTAAATGCCGTAAGCCCTGCGCCGATGCCTAAGGCGATCATCAATTTTTTTACGCTAATGCGTTCCACAAATAACAGCAGCAACAGCGGTAAAAAAGTGACGATGGTAATGGGAAAGCTTTCCCCCAGTTGGGCAATCTTGACATTGACCAGTAGGTAGATCAGCGGCAGCAGCAGATAGCTACAGATTCTGATAGAACGAGACATACTCCTCCAGCATCTGTTGACCGCTGTACGCGACGCGGCTACGCATACGAAAGGCGTCCAGCGTTGAGCCGAATACCGCCTGAGCAATCTCTGGCTTACGCCGCTGCGCCAGGCGCAGTACATCTGTAGCGGCAAAAGTCTGGCCGCCGGATTTCGCCAGCACCTCCTGCGCCGCCTCGCTGTGGGTAGCGAGCACCGGTACGCCGATCGAGAGCGCTTCACACAAGATCAGCGGATAGTTATCGACCCGCGAGCTAAAGACCAGCGCATCCATCTCATTGAGCGCGCTCATTAATTTGCGCTTATCGGTTTCAAAACCGTGATTAACAACGTTTTGGCCAGTAAAAGGCGAAAATTTACCGAAGGTATGCAGTTCAATTTTTTCGCCCAGCGCCATCATGTCGTGTACCAGACGCTGGTCAGTTTTGCCGTCATAACGCAAGTCATGCGCCACAATGGCAATTCGCGGTTTTCCCGGATTCAGCGGCACAGGTGATAGCTGCGCGAGAATCGCCTCAGTCGCCAGATCGATACCGTTGTTAATAATCTGGCAGCGCCCCGCGCCATAAACGCTGTTAAAGGCCTCGGCCACGTGCTGGCTCGGCGAAATAAACTGGCAGCCCAGCCGCAGCATGTCACGAAAGCGCTGACGTTTGCCGTCAATAAGCTGGTGCGCCCGATCCACCCTGACCGGCGGATAATTGCTTAGGGTCGGGCATTTTTGGCAGCCGCTTTTCCAGCCCTCGCAACCGTCGGTGAAGGCGCAACGCCCGGTGACGCTCCAGTGATCGTGCAGCGTCCAGACCAACGTGACGTCTGGTTTTTGCGCTTTGACTTTTTCGCAAAACGTCACGATGTCCGCCAGGTTTAGCCAGTAACTGTGGAGAACATGAAAATGCAGCACCAGCGGGCCGGATGTCTGGATAACCGTGCGGTAAAGATTGTCGAGATTGCCAAACAGATCGCGATTCAGGAAACGAAACAGCGCGATATTAGCGATTGCCGTGCCGCGCGGCGTCTGTTTTATCACCTGCGGATAACGGTGGTGGCTGACGCTTTTTTTTCCGCCTTTGCCATAACCATAGACAAAACGTGACGTCAGCCCTTTTTGCAATGCCCGCAGATGGAGATCCAACGCCACTCCCGCCGCGCCGCCTTCCGCCAGCCGTACATTAAATTGCAGAATATTCATGTGCTGACCTTTACCCGTGCTTTTTCCCCCACCACCAGCGCATGGTCCGGAATACTGTCAAGCACCACGCTACCCGCGCCAATCGTGACGTGATTACCGATAGTAATATCGCCAAGCAGGATGACATTCGCTCCCAGCTCAACGCCGTGACCAATCACCGGACAAGCCAGGCTGTCCGCGCCGCGATTGCCAATGGTGACGCCGTGGCGAATGGTAAAATCGTCGCCGGCGACGACATGTTTGTTAATCACTACCGCGTAACCATGATGGATAGTGAACCGCCGACCAATGGTCGCGGCGGCCTGGATTTCATACCCGAACAGGCATTCCGTGATCACGCGATACAGCACCAGCACCGGCGCGGCCCACAGATTATTCAGCACATTCTTTTTGCGCCAGACGGAACAAAAATGAGCGATACGGTAGGCCAGCACCATGCAACAGGGGCGTAAGCTCCAGCTATTCGCGCGTAAGTCTTCCAGCATCGTTATCGCCCCCGCAGCCCGGCCGCCAGGCGTTTGCTGTTACGCACGGAGAGCAACGTCAGCAACGTGCGCCAGGTCATTCGCTTATTGCGAATTTGGTACAGGGTAAAAAGCTGGTATTTTTTGCTGGCGCGATCGAATTTATCTTTGTGCTTACGATAAAAATGGAAATAGCCGGAGAACTTTTTCGGCGAAGAGGTAATCTGCATCTCGCCGTGGTTGATATGTAAAATTTGCGTCGCCTCTTCGACTTTCCACGGTTCGCCATACTCCACCACCATGCGCAGAAAAATGTCGTAATCCTGCGCCGCCTTGAGTTCGGTATCGAACAAACACGCTTTAAAGCGCCAGGCCCAGGTAAAAACCTGATTGCCAATAATATTGCGCTTGTAGAACAAGCGGCGCGAATAAGGGGATTTCGGATACAGCGGCAGGCTGGCAGGCTGAGAGTAGACCTCGCCCTCACACACATAGTCGTTGGCATACAAAAAGGCGTGCGTAGTCAACTGGTGTTTATGGGCCAGAAACACGCTCAGACGGTTGGGCGTCCATTCATCGTCATCATCAATACCGGTAATGTAGTGCCCTTGCGCCTGCATAATGGCCTGGTTGCGAACCGCGCAGGCGCCGGTATTCCTGGCGTTATGAGTATAACGGACGCGCGGGTCGTTCAGCTCCTCAACAAATTGTTGTAGCTGCTGATAAGATGAGGAGCAATCATCCACGATGATCATCTCCCAGTGACGGTAGTCCTGACGTAGTACTGATTTAATCGCCCGGATAGCCAACTGCTGCCTGTTCCAGGTTGGCATATAAATTGAGATCAGCGGAGTTTCTGTTGTCATGCTTATTCCCCAGATAGTTTTGCCGCATGGCGCTACGCTTGTCCGGCCTACAGTCACAGGCCGCGCCATCCGGCACGCCTTATTTTTTATTTGGAATCTGACTGGTATTCATACTCGTAATAGCCATAATCCTGGTAGCCCGTCGCCCGGCGGAAAATGGAGTTGAGAATGACGCCTTTGACCTGAATGCCATTCTGGTCAAAACGGCTCAGACTGGTTTCCACTTCTTTCAAGGTGTTGACGGCATAACGCGCCACCATCAGCGTCGTCCCGACGTGACGCCCCACAATCGCGGCGTCCGTCACGGCCAGAATCGGCGGCGTGTCGATTAATACCAGGTCGTAGCGGCTGCTTGCCCAGGCGATCAGCTCGCCGAAGCGCTCGCTCATCAGCAGTTCTGATGGGTTAGGCGGTACCTGACCGCGCGGAATAAGATCAAAATTAGCGATCGCCGTGGGTTTCGCGCAGGAGGCTATCTCGCCTTTGCCCGCCAGAATGTCAGATAAGCCGTCCACGTTATTGGTGCCGAGCAGTTCATGGGTGTAGCCCTTGCGCATATCGCAGTCGATCAGTAATACCCGTTTATGCGTCTGGCTGATGACGGCCGCCAGATTGGCGCAAACAAAGGTTTTGCCGATAGAGGGGCTGACGCCTGTGAGCATGAGTACATTATTTTGCGCCTGCATCATGGCGAAATGCAGGCTGGTGCGCAGGCTGCGAATCGCCTCAATCGCCAGATCGGTCGGATTGCCCACCGCCAGCAGTTGGCTCTGCTTGTAACGCTTAATTCCTTTAATGGTTTTGACGCTATCGCGCGCTTTTTGCCATTCCGACAGCGGAATACTGGCATAGACGCTGATCCCGTGCTCCTCCAGCGCCTGCGGGCTTTCGATACCGCGATTAAACAGCGAGCGCAGCAGCACGCCGACAATCGATAACATTAATCCCAGAATAATGCTGCCGAGAATAATCAACGCCTTTTTCGGCTTCAGCACGCCTGGCTGGGTAATCGCCGGGTCAACGATGCGCACGTCGCCAACGGTGCTGGCTTCGGTGATTTTCAGCTCCTGCTGTTTATTAAGCAGTTGCATATAGACCTGCTGGCCGGACTCCACATCACGGGTCAAACGCACAATCTCCTGCTGGGTTTTCGGCATCGCCGTCACCCGCCCGTTCAGTTTGGCTTTTTCATCTTCCAGCGCTTTACGTTTTTCCAGCAGGGTGCGGTAAGCCGGATGCGCTTTGGTAAAGAGCTTGGAAATTTCCGCCTCTTTAAACGTCAACTCATTCAACTGGGCGTCGATATTAACCATCGAATCGAGCACCGCCTTCGCCTCCAGCGGTAAATCCACCGAGTCTTTATCCTGGCGGAAAGCGTTTAGCTTGTTTTCCGCCACATCCAGACGGCTGCGGACTTCCGGCAGTTGTTTTGCCAGAAACGCCAGACTCTTCCCCGCCTCTTCAGATTTCCGCGCAATATCCTGTTGCAGATAGTTACGGGTAATACTGTTGAGAATGTCGCGGATTTGGTCGCGATCCTCTCCCGTGAACGTCAGACTCAGAACGCCGGTATCTTTGCCGGTTTCCGTTACGGTGAGGTTATTTTGCAGGTTATTAATCATGCCAGGCGTTGAGAATTTACTCACCGTAAATTCCGTATCAGGACGGGCGTCAATCGCCTCTACCTGCATCGTCACGCCGTCTTTATTAAGTGGCTGGCCCACAACGCCCTGCGCGCTAAATCCGCCGTCGCTAACCAACTGATAACGTTTGTCGCCCAGCACTTTGAGGGTGAAGATCTGTCCGCTCATCGTCTCTGGTCGGGTGAATGTCGTGACTTTCACCCTTTCATTGTGACGTCCCATCAGCCGCTCCCACCCGGCGCCGAACAGCGGAAAGGTGTTTTTGGTGACGGCAATATCCAGATCCAGATCGTCAACGGTCTTCCCCAGCACCAGACGCGATCGAATGAGCTGAATTTCCGCATCGGAAGCCGGCGGCTTATTCGCTAATGCGCTGTTGATATCCTGTACCAGCGAATTACCGGTGTTTTGTTCAATCTGCACCAGCGCATCGGCGCTATAGATGGGCGTGGCGAAGAGCGTATAAATTACCGCGCACAGCGCAAATATGGCCGTCGTCCCCAATACCCACCAACGCGCCTCAATCACCGTTCCGACCAGACGCCCGATATCGATTTCATCGCTACCCGTAACCGCCGCAGATTGTTTTACTTTTTCTGTCATGGTTTTCCCTGCTCTGCATTCAGTGCCTGCGCCCACTGGCGGGCAGACCTTTCCAGTAATGTGTACACCGCCTCAAACGCATCGCGGCTTTTGCGATACGGGTCCGGTATTTCACGCTCGCTGTCCCAGTGACCAAACAGCATTACCTTGCCGCGCATTTCCGGCGCAATGTCGCACAGGGCGGCGATGTGACGTTTCTCCATCGTCAGAATCAGGTCATATTCCCGGCACAGACGCGCGGAAATTTGCCTTGCGCAGTGATTTTCCAAAGACAGATCGTGGGCGCTCGCCACGCTCGCCGCCGCAGGATCGGCGCCTTTGCCGACCAGCGCGCCTAATCCGGCGGATGCAACCGTCAGCGAGGGATGAAAGCGCTTTAGCAAACGTTCCGCCGTCGGAGAACGGCAAACAT
Organism: Salmonella sp. 741265116_PST; assembly: GCF_046567715.1. Classification (NCBI taxonomy): domain Bacteria; kingdom Pseudomonadati; phylum Pseudomonadota; class Gammaproteobacteria; order Enterobacterales; family Enterobacteriaceae; genus Salmonella; species Salmonella sp. 741265116_PST. The sequence continues at coordinate 29,467 of NZ_JBKFPH010000029.1, forward strand.
TCCCCACACAGACCACTAAGATTTTGTTAAACATAACGATTACCAGGAATGAATGTCGCTGGCCGTATCCGTCATATAACGGACACCGCTAATGGTCGGCAGCAACTGATTGATCAGACGGTTCCAGCGAGCAACCGGCGCGGTCGTGACGTACACCACATCGTAAGGCTGAAGTCGGAATTCCGTCGCCATCACCAATGACGTGGCGTCAGACATATCAAGCTGGTAGATATTGGCGATCTTGCCGCCGCGTCCTCCCTCGCCTTTCAACGGACGAATCACAAAAATGCCGCTGGCGTTGGAGGTGGTCAGATCGATGCCTTCCGCATTGCCTAATGCTTCGGTGAGCGTCATGCCGCTGAAATCCATTTTGAGGGTGCTCTGTTTTTTCACTTCGCCCATGACAAAGACTTTCAGATCGTCATTGCGCGGCACATACAGAATGTCGCCAGGGTAGAGCAAGCGGTTCTGGCTAAGATCGCCATTTTGCATCAGCGCCTGTAGCGAAATGCGCTGCTCTTTGCCGTTGTGCGTCAACACGACGTTGCGCCAGTCCGCCATATCGGTCAGGCCGCCCGCAGCGTTAATCGCATCCAGGACGGTTAGCGGTACGTTAGTAATGGCCTGCTGACCGGATTTATTCACCTGGCCGGAGATGTACGCTTTTTGCGAGCGGAAAGCGGCGATATTGACATCCACCTGCGGGTCCGCGATGTACTTCGCTAAACGCCCGGTAATATCGCTGCGAATCTCTGACAAAGTTTTACCGACGACGCTAACCTTGCCAATGTAGGGATAAAACATGGTGCCGTCCGGCTGAACCCAGTTGCCGGTATCGCTTGAGCTGCGGTACTGGCCTGCTGGCGTGGTCAATTCCGGGTGATCCCAGACGGTGACATTCAGCACATCGCCAGGCCCGACGCGATACTGATAGCTGGCAATCTCCTGGTCCAGCGACATATTCGGTTGCGCGACATTGGGCCGCGGGCGTAATTGCTCAACCAGCCGTGGCGTCAGCGGATACACATTGACCATCCGGTCGAGATCAAAGTCAGCGTCTTGCTGTTTGATCACATCTTTCCCCATCGTAGACATATTGCTGCCCGGAAGTACTGTGCAACCACTTATCAAGCTGAGCGACGCCAATAATGGCATCAATTTCATTTTAGATTTCATCATTGATTATTTATCACTTTGGCAGAGTCATTATCCTGTGCAATTTAAATAGCGGCTTCGTCCGTGCACATTTACCTTGCAGTTAATGGCAGAGAAAATTAACTGGCATCATTCTGAAAAAAAATCAATTCATCCGCAGGCTATTGACAGAATAATAAAGGCTTATATTCAGGCTTTCAGGCACGCTACCGCCCCTGGCTTCTTAGCTACCAATACACTGATTATTCTAAATTTTCGTATTCCCCTCCGATTTCATCCTCGTTCAGATAAAAATCTTCAGCGAAATAAAGGTTACGTATTAATTGTTTTCTCGATGTCGTGACAGGATATTTAAGAGCGCTATCTTAATCCTGCAAGAATTGTTGCAGCTAACCTAATGACAGGCAAGGTAACAAACCCGCCATTCTATATTTTTAAGATTAATATTAAATGAATTAACAGATGATTTTAGGATTTTATTGATGTTGACAATATTTATTTACTCCACTCCACCTGCGATATTTCCTAAATATATTCTTGACATTATTTAGTTTCCGACAGAAACATTACAGCTATTTTAAAGTTATTTTATAGCCGCGTAACAAAGATAAATTGCTCTGCGGCATTGCATTTTTCCGCCGTATTATCCATGATCGAATTGTGACAATTGTCATATTACAGAAGGTATTGCTCTTACTATGGAATGGATTGCCGATCCGTCAATCTGGGCCGGACTGGTAACGTTAATCGTTATCGAACTTGTTCTCGGCATTGATAACCTGGTCTTTATTGCCATCCTCGCTGAAAAACTACCGCCGGGGCAGCGCGACCGCGCGCGCGTTACCGGCCTGATACTGGCGATGATCATGCGCCTGCTGCTGCTGGCGTCAATCTCGTGGCTGGTCACCTTGACTAAGCCGCTCTTTAGCGTACAGGCGTTAAGCTTCAGCGCCCGCGATCTGATTATGCTGTTCGGCGGCTTCTTCCTGCTCTTTAAAGCCACCATGGAGCTCAACGAACGGCTGGAAGGGAAAGATAGCGCCAACCCTACCCAGCGTAAGGGGGCGAAATTCTGGGCGGTGGTCGCGCAAATTGTGGTGCTGGACGCTATCTTTTCTCTCGACTCCGTGATTACCGCCGTGGGGATGGTCGATCACCTGGCGGTCATGATGGCGGCAGTGATAATCGCCATTAGTCTGATGCTGCTCGCCAGCAAGTCACTGACCCGATTTGTGAACAACCATCCCACCATTGTCATTTTGTGTCTTAGCTTCCTGCTAATGATCGGCTTTAGCCTGGTGGCGGAAGGGTTTGGTTTCCACATTCCGAAAGGGTATCTGTACGCGGCTATCGGCTTCTCGGTGATGATCGAGGCGCTCAACCAACTGGCTATTTTTAACCGCCGCCGTTTTCTTTCCGCTAACCATACGCTGCGCCAGCGCACAACGGAGGCCGTGATGCGGCTGATTAGCGGTAAAAAAGAGGATGCCGAACTGGATGCGGAAACCGCCGCGATGCTGGCAGACCATGACGACAGCCAGATTTTTAATCCGCAGGAGCGCAGGATGATTGAGCGGGTGCTGAATCTCAACCAGCGCACCGTAAGTAGCATCATGACGTCGCGTCACGATATCGAGCATATCGATCTCAACGCGCCGGAAGCGGAAATCCGCGCTCTGCTGGAGAAGAACCAGCATACGCGTCTGGTCGTGACGGGTGAAAATGAACAGGAAGATTTACTCGGCGTCGTCCACGTCATCGATCTGTTGCAACAATCGCTGCGCGGCGAACCGCTCAACCTGCGGGCGCTGATTCGCCAACCGCTGGTTTTCCCGGAAACATTGCCGCTGCTGCCTGCGCTGGAGCAGTTCCGTAACGCCAGAACCCATTTTGCCTTTGTCGTAGATGAGTTTGGCTCGGTTGAAGGCATTGTGACATTAAGCGATGTCATGGAGACTATCGCCGGTAATCTGCCGAATGAAGTCGAGGAAATTGACGCCCGCCACGATATTCAGAAGAACCCGGACGGTTCCTGGACAGCAAACGGCCATATGCCGCTGGAGGATTTGGTGCAGTATGTGCCGCTACCGCTGGATGAAAAACGGGAATACCATACGATTGCCGGATTATTGATGGAATATTTGCAGCGCATACCGCAAACCGGTGAAGAGGTTCAGGTGGGCGATTATTTGCTGAAAACATTGCAGGTAGAAAGCCATCGAGTGCAGAAAGTGCAGTTAATTCCGCTGCATAACGGCGAGCCAGACCAGGAGATGTAACGTCTGTTCGCCTGCCCCGGCCTGCTTACCAGGCAGGCCGGAGGCGCGTTAGCCTCGCCATCCGGCTCTGCCCTTTGGCCAAAAACTACAGCTTATTCAGCAGTTTCTTCACATCTTTACCGTTGCGGGTATCTTTATTGCGATCCGCCCAGTCATTGAGCCGACGCTTCGCCTCATCCTGTAAATGCTTGCGCAATAACTGATCCACTTGCAGGGTATAGTTCAGCTCCTGCCACTTGCCATAGACGCGCAGCGGCACCGGCGTCTCTTTCAGGAAGGTGATCAGGTTGCTATCGCCGTTCCAGCCGCCCAGCACACGCAGATTAAATTGCGTATCACAACTCTGCTTAACCAGGTCCAGCGTTCCGCTGCCGGTTAACGCCAGCATAGAAGATTGCCCGACCATGTCGTCGAGCGTCAGCGTGCCCTTATTTAGCGTCAGATCGGTCGTGAAGCGATCCAGTCGGGTCGCATTGTCCATATTTTCCTGCGACTGCTGCGCGTCGCCGCCGCTTCGCTCTACGGCCTGCTGCACCAGTTGCTGGAAATTCATTCCTTCGAGGCGCGTATTGCTCATGTCAACATGCGCTTTTCCTTTCCAGCTATGGCGAAATGCCTCTGCGTCAATATCCGCCCCGGAGAAATCGCCAACCAGCGACATCTTACCGGTCAGGCTAATCGGATAATTAAAGGCTTTCAGGATAGTCCCAATCTCAACATGGTTGAGGCGAGGGTGGAATTCGATGCGCGGACTGGCGGTGCGGGCGTCCAGCGTGCCGGGCAGCGACATCTCTCCGTCGGCCAGTTTCCCCTGCAACTCGGTGATATCCAGCAATCCGGCCTGATTAGACATCTTCGTCGAAACCTGGGTAAAGTCCATTCCCCGCCAGCGAACTGAATCCGCCTGTAAAGCAATCTCCGCCGTAAAGCTTTGCAGCCCCTGATAAGGCGGCGCACCAACACGCGACGCGATAACTGGCCTGGTCAGGGGGAGCGTATTTTGCCCCTGCGACACCGCGCCGCCCGTCTGAGCCACGGTGCTATGATGCGGCAACAGGTTGTCCAGATTAAGCTTGCTGGACTGGAGGTCAATTTGCCATTCCGGCTGCTCCGCCAGCGTTACCTGAACATGCCCGGTCAGAGAACTGTCATTCGCCGTTAAATTTAAGTGGTTAAATGAAAGACGTTTTTGCGCCTCCTGCCACTGCGCCTGCAATTGTCCCTGCCCCTCAATCCCCTGCGCCGGTAGATCCGCGCCCTGCAATTGCCAGCGCAGTTGCTCAATACCCGCGGTTAAATTATGCGGATAATCGGAAGCATCCACCGTTCCGCTGAACGATAAAGCAAGATCCCGCTGATCGCGGTTCACGCGTCCCGAAAAATCAAACGTGCCGCGATGCTCGGCATCTTGTTCCATATTCAGACGAATATCGCGCACCGTGACCTGATCATCATTTTCATGCTGGAAAACCAGCACGCTGTCGGCAACGCGCAGGCTACGAATATCAAACGACCAGCCGCGATCTTCCGCTACGTCCGGCAAGGTATTATCTTTCGGCGCGACCGGCGCATCATCGCTGCGTACCGCTTCCGTTTGCGGCGTCAGTTGAATCACCCCGCCTTTCAGCATCACCTGCTTAACATGAAGCTGATGACTCAACAGCGGCCATAAAGCGACATCCAGGCGCATATTGTCAGCCCGCACCAGCGGTTCGCTGGCGCCTCGCGCCGTTAGCGTCATTCGCCCGGAAAGGATGCTGAGTTGCGGCCATACGTGCCAGCGCAGCGGCCCGTCCAGTTGCAACTGATATTCACTACGCGCGGCAACCTGCTGCACCATATAGGCGCGGAAATCATTCGGATTGACCAACAATACCAACGCAGAAAATCCGGCCACCAGCACGACCAGGAGAATCATCAGCGTCGTCAGAAATCGTCTCATGCTACCCTCAATGGACCGGCAGTATTGCGCCGAATGGCTCAGTCTTTATCAATCCGGCTGGCAACAGCGCCCTGCTGATCGCGATATTTGGCATCCTGACGGCGGTTATAAGGCCGCGCCGCCGGGCCGGACAGCGGCTCAAAGCTCAACGCGCCGATGAGCATACCCGGACGCAACGCCAGCGGCAGCTTCCCGGAGTTGTAAAACTCAAGCACAATGCAGCCCGACCAGCCAGGATCGATACGGTGCGCCGTCACATGCACCATCAGCCCCAGACGCGCCAGCGAGGAACGACCATCCAGCCAGCCCACTAAATCCGGCGGCAGGGTAACGGATTCAAAGGTGACGGCCAGCGCCAACTCACCCGGATGCAGATAAAATGCCTCGCCGTCCGGCAAAACGATTTCATCGCTCATCACGCGATCCAGCGCCGCGCTGACCTCATCTTTCGGCCCGCTCAGATCGATAAACGCCGCCGTATGACCACGGAAGGTTCGAAATTTATTGCCAAGACGTACATCGACCGTCGCGCCGTTAATGCGCTCTACGGGAGGTCGCGGGGTGATAGACAAACGGCCTTCATCCAGCCAGGCTTCAATATCTCGGTCGCATAAACGCATGGCACTTTCTCCTTTCGCGCATCAAGCCCTTAAATCAAGCACATCAAGGGCTAACCAGGTTATCACTGAACGGTACACAATTCGCCAGATTTATTCAAAGAACTGGCTGATTTTCGCTTTCAGAATATCAATAGCGATGCGGTTTTTACCGCCGCGCGGCACGATAATATCCGCATATTGTTTGGAAGGCTCAATAAATTGCAGGAACATCGGACGCACCGTTTTCTGATATTGCGCCATCACCGAATCCATTGAGCGACCACGCTCGTTCACATCGCGTTTGATACGGCGCATCAAACAGATATCCAGCGGCGTATCGACAAAAATAGAGAAGTTCATCTCTTCACGCAAACGCGCGTCGGTCAGTAACAGAATACCTTCAAGAATAATCACTTTCTTCGGTTCTACGCGAACCGTTTCCTGCATACGGGTATGCTCAACATAACTGTATACCGGTAATTCAATCGCCGAACCGCGCTTGAGCGCCTGAAGATGCTGAAATAGCAGGCTGTGATCCATCGCATTCGGATGGTCATAGTTAGTTTTTACGCGTTCTTCCATCGACAGATGGCTTTGATCTTTGTAATAACTGTCTTCGGGAATAACGCCAATATGTTCGTCACCCACTTGTTCACGCAATTCGCGGTAAAGGGTACTGGCAATAAGACTCTTGCCGGAAGCCGATGCGCCAGCGATACCGATAATGACGCACTGATGAGACTGATCAGTCATAAATTTAGCGACCTGATTAACCTGGATGTAAGGAAGGGGGGCGCCGAAACGCCAAACGCGGCAATTATAGGGATTTCAGCAGCGCGATACCAGTCCGGCGCTATGCCACGGTGAATTTGTTGGCGGCGCATTCGACGTCGCGACGTAAAAGCGTTCAGTTTTAACGCGGGCAGCGGTTTTATCGACCCGTCTGGAGGAGGAATACGCCGGGAGCCACAATTTATATTCAGCCAGCGTATAAATCATTACGCGTTTATACTAGCATAATCACAGAGTAAACTGACGCGTCCGGTATTCCGCGACGTTACCGGCGATTCGGATAGAGTGGTAATGAGTAAACCATCCCAACATGTTTTCGTTACCGTCCCCCACCCGCTATTGCGTCTGGTCAGTTTAGGCCTGGTCGCGTTTGTCTTTACGCTCTTTTCGCTCGTATTATCGCGTGTCGGCACCCAACTCGCGCCGCTGTGGTTCCCCACCTCCATTATGATGGTCGCGTTTTACCGCCATGCGGGCCGTCTGTGGCCAGGGATCGCGGTCGCCTGCTCGCTCGGCAGCATCGGCGCCTCACTGACTTTATTTCCTGCCGCCTCGCTTAACTTTAGCTGGACGGCAATAAATATTATCGAGGCGGCCACTGGCGCGATACTGCTGCGAAAACTGCTCCCCAGCTACAACCCCTTACAAAATTTGAATGACTGGTTTCGTCTGGCTATCGGCAGCGCCGTGATTCCGCCGCTACTCGGCGGCCTGTTATTTTGGCTGATAGCGCCGGAAGCGGTCGCCTCGAAAGCGTTTCTGATTTGGGTATTATCGGAAGCCATCGGCGCGCTGACGCTGGTACCGTTAGGTTTACTGTTTAAACCACACTATCTGTTGCGTCATCGCGACCCGCATCTGTTGCTGGAAACGCTATTGACGCTGGTCATTACGCTGGCGCTAAGCTGGCTCGCTATGCGCTATATTCCGTGGCCGTTTACGTGCGTTATCGTCCTGTTGATGTGGAGTGCGGTGCGCCTGCCGCGAATGGAGGCGTTTTTAATTTTTTTAGCTACCGTTATCGTGGTCTCGCTCATGCTGGCCAATGACCCCACGCTGCTCGCCACGCCGAAAACCGACGTGATGGTCAATATGCCGTGGCTACCTTTTTTAATGATCCTGCTGCCTGCCAATATGATGACGATGGTGATGTACGCGTTTCGCACGGAACGCAAACATATCACCGAGAGCGAATCCCGCTTTCGCAACGCGATGGAGTATTCCGCCATTGGTATGGCGCTGGTCGGTACGGAGGGTCAGTGGCTACAGGTCAATAAATCTCTGAGCCATTTTCTTGGCTATAGCCAGGATGAATTACGCACGATGACATTTCAGCAATTGACCTGGCCGGAAGACCTGAATAACGACCTTGAACAGCTAAACATGCTGGTGCGCGGCGACATCAATAGCTATTCCATGGAAAAACGCTACTACACCCGCAACGGCGATGTCGTCTGGGCGCTACTGGCCGTCTCGCTGGTTCGTCATAAAGACAATAAACCTCTCTATTTTATTGCTCAGATTGAAGATATTAACGATCTCAAGCAAAGCGAGCAGGAAAACCAGCGGTTGATGGAACGTATTACACAAGCGAACGACGCGCTGTTTCAGGAAAAAGAACGGTTGCACATCACGCTTGACTCTATCGGAGAAGCGGTGGTGTGTATTGATGTCGCGATGAATATCACCTTTATGAACCCGATCGCCGAGAAGATGAGCGGCTGGCGGCAAGAGGATGCTTTAGGCGCACCATTATTAACGGTTCTGCGCATTACGTCAGGTAATAAGGGGCCGCTGCTGGAGGATATTTATCGCGCCGACAGGTCGCGATCGGACATGGAACAGGAGATAGTGCTCCATTGTCATAACGGCGGCAGCTACGATATTCATTACAGTATCACGCCGCTCAGTACGCTTGACGGCGATAAGATTGGTTCGGTTCTGGTTATCCAGGACGTTACCGAATCACGAAAAATGTTACGCCAGCTCAGCTACAGCGCAACGCATGACGCCCTCACCCATCTTGCCAACCGCGCCAGTTTTGAAAAACAGCTTCAACAGCGCCTGCAAACAATACAGGAATCGCCTCAACATCATGCGCTGGTGTTTATTGATCTGGACCGTTTTAAAGCGGTTAACGACAGCGCGGGACATGCCGCCGGCGACGCCTTATTGCGCGAGCTCGCGTCACTGATGCTCAGTATGCTTCGATCCGGCGATCTTCTGGCCCGTCTGGGTGGCGATGAGTTTGGCCTGTTGCTGCCGGATTGTAATAGTGACAGCGCGCGCTTTATCGTGACGCGGCTTATCAACGCCGTTAATGAATATCACTTTATGTGGGAAGGACACCTGCATCGGATCGGCGCCAGCGCCGGGATCACAATGATAAATGAACATAACTGCCAGCTCACAGAGGTCGTGTCTCAGGCCGATATTGCCTGCTACGCCGCGAAAAATAGCGGTCGCGGCCGTCTGACCGTGTACGAACCGCAGCACGCATTAACCTCCTCAAAGGGAATGATGCCGCTGGAAGAACAGTGGCATATGATTAAAAATAACCACCTGCTGATGCTTGCCAGAAACGTCGCGCCGCCGCGTACGCCGGAGGCCACCAGCTTTTGGCTGGTCTCACTCAGGCTGTGGACCAGCGAAGGGGAAGTGATGGAAGAGCGCGCGTTCCGGGTAGGGTTAGCCGACTCCGCGCTGCATCACGCGCTTGACCGACGGGTATTCCATGAGTTTTTCCACCATGCGGCGACCGCCGTCGCCAGCAAGGGATTAAGCGTTGCGCTGCCGCTGTCCGCCGCGGGATTATGCAGCGCGACCCTTATTGATGAACTGCTGGAACAACTGGAGCATAGCCCACTGCCGCCACGGTTATTACACCTGATTATCCCGGCTGACGTTATCGTTAAGCAGGCGCAGACCGCCGCTGCAACTCTGCGAAAACTGCGGCAACGCGGCTGCCAGGTGATTCTCAGCCATGTCGGGCGCGATTTACAAATGTTTAATTTACTGACCCCGCATATCGCCGATTATTTACTGCTGGATAGCGACCTTATCACCAACGTTCATGAAAGTTTAATGGATGAAATGCTGACCTCGATCATCCAGGGACACGCCCAGCATCTGGACATCAAAACGCTCGTCGGGCCGGTACAAAACCCACAGGTGCTGGATACGCTCTCCCGTATTGGCGTGGATCTGATTTATGGCGACACTATCGCCGAAGCGCAACCGCTGGATTTGTTACTGAATACCAGCTATTTCGCTATCCATTGACGGTTGCCAGCCGTGGGTATACCAGATATGCAGGAGCGCGTAGGAACGCCACGGTTTCCAGCGCTCCGCGTAGCGACGGATCTGCGCGGCCGTCATCCCGGCGAAGCGCTGCTTAATTAAGTAATCATCGGGTAAAAAGATATCTTTTGCCTGCCAACCGCGCAGAGCGAAATAGTTCGCCGTCCAGCGGCCAATTCCCGGAAACGTTTGTAAATTTTTAACGCTCTGCTCAATATCCGGCGGCGCGGCGAGCGCCAGTTTTCCCGCCAGCGTCGCCTGCGCCAGATGAATCAGCGCTTCGGCGCGCCGCAGCGGCATCCCCAGAGCTTTAAGCGCCAGCGGATCGGCCAACGCCAGCGTTTCCGGACCGGGAAAACAGACATAATCGGGCGCATCCGGCAACGCCTCGCCATAGCGGCGCGCCACTTTCGCCGTCAACCTTGCCGCCATTGCAACACTCACCAGTTGCCCCAGTATCGCCCGCACGCCCTGTTCAAACGTATCAACCGATCCCGGTAAACGCAGCCCCGGTCTGTCCTCGCCCAGTGGCCCCAGCACGGCGGCAACCTGCGCGGGCTGGCAGTCAAGATCAAACAGACGCGAAACCTTCGCCAGACACGCCGGCGCGACGGGAAGTAATCCGGCGCTCACGCTGACCTGCACAGTGTGGGTGGGCAGATTGGGCCTCACGCTGACCAGTCCGCGATGCTCGCCCACCACCAGGCTGCGCGCATAAAAGCCCTCGCCTACCGTTTCCACGCCGTCCACCGCACGCGCGGCAAGAAAGCCCAACATCCACGACCAGTCGTAAGGCGGCTGCCAGCTCAGGGTAAACATACTTTTCTCCTTTATTTGACCTTTCAGCATAAACGCTAATCGCACGTAACGCCTTGCTTTCATATTCCAGTTGTCGCCGCGACGACATTTCGCTAAAGTCACGCCCCTTCTTCACTGGCATGGGGATTTTAAGGTGTTTATAGGATTTGATTACGGTACGGCAAACTGCTCGGTCGCCATTATGCGCGACGGGCATCCACAGTTGCTGACAATGGAGAATAACAGCGCATTACTGCCGTCTATGCTGTGCGCGCCGACGCGCGAAGCGGTGAGCGAGTGGCTGTATCGCCATCATGATGTGCCGGCAACGGACGAAGAAACCCAGGCGCTGCTGCGCCGCGCGATACGCTACAACCGCGAGGAAGATATTGAGGTTGGCGCGCAAAGCGTACAGTTTGGTCTGGCGTCGCTGGCGCACTATATTGACGATCCCCAGGAGGTCTGGTTTGTCAAATCGCCGAAATCCTTTTTAGGCGCCAGCGGCCTGAAACCGCAGCAGGTCGCGCTGTTTGAAGATTTGGTCTGCGCCATGATGGTACATATTCGTCATACGGCGCACAGCCAATTGCCGGAGGCCATTACCCAGGCGGTGATCGGTCGCCCGATCAACTTTCAGGGACTGGGCGGCGATGACGCGAACCGCCAGGCGCAGGGTATTCTGGAGCGGGCGGCAAAACGCGCCGGTTTTCAGGAGGTGGTATTCCAGTACGAACCGGTCGCGGCGGGCCTGGACTACGAGGCTACGCTGCGGGAAGAGAAGCGTGTGCTGGTCGTGGATATTGGCGGCGGCACCACCGACTGTTCCATGCTGCTGATGGGGCCGCAGTGGCGTCAGCGCGCCGATCGTGAAAGCAGCCTGTTGGGGCACAGCGGTTGCCGCGTGGGCGGAAACGATCTGGATATCGCGCTGGCCTTTAAAAATCTGATGCCTTTGCTGGGCATGGGCGGCGAAACCGAAAAAGGCATCGCCCTGCCGGTGCTGCCGTGGTGGAATGCCGTGGCGATTAACGACGTCCCGGCGCAAAGCGATTTTTACAGTAGCGCGAATGGTCGTCTGTTGAACGATTTGGTTCGCAACGCGCGTGAAGCAGACAAGGTCGCGTTGCTGCTCAAGGTCTGGTGCCAGCGCCTTAGTTACCGCCTGGTACGCTGCGCGGAAGAGAGCAAAATCGCCCTTTCCGGCCAGGCGGATGTTACGGCGAGGCTGCCATTTATCAGCGACGACCTGGCGGTCGCTATCAGCCAGCAAGGACTGGAAGCGGCGCTGGATCAACCGCTGACGCGTATTCTGGAACAGGTGCAACTGGCGCTGGACAGCGCGCAGGAAAAACCGGATGTCATCTATCTGACCGGCGGCAGCGCCCGTTCGCCATTGATTAAAAAAGCGCTTTCCGAACAGTTACCGGGCATACCCGTCGCTGGCGGCGATGATTTCGGCTCCGTCACCGCAGGACTGGCGCGCTGGGCGGAGGTCGTTTTCCGCTAAGCGCCTCGCAGGCCCAGCGCTGATGGATTGACATTATTCTTGATGTGGCTTAACGTCAGGAGTGAGGGTAAGGGAGGATTCCTCCTCCCCCTGGTGTCTTAGTAAGCTGGTAGGCTAATCACTAAGAGTATCACCAGTATGATGACTAACTTCATCATAACCCTTTCCTTATTTTGGCCCCTTCCTCGGGAGGGGCTTTCCCGTTTCAGCGTCCTGCTGAAATCGGTGGCTTACCTTCATTGCCGTGCCGCCACTTTACCGCACTCCGGCGCGTTAACGATTTTCACCGATGAGAGTTGCGTAGCGCCTCGCAAAGCGGGTCGCCATTCAGAATAATCCCGACCGTGTTCCATAATTCCTCCATTTTTCTCCCTTCCCTGCTGACTACAATAGAGGGAGCAACATTCCGCAAAACGTTTCAGGATGAGAAACTTATACCGATGAAAGGCAGTAATACTTTCCGCTGGGCAATAGCGATTGGGGTTGTAGTAGCCGCCGCCGCATTCTGGTTCTGGCATAGCCGTAGCGAAAGCCCGACCGCCGCGCCGGGCGTCGCCGCGCAAGCGCCGCATACCGCCGCCGCAGGTCGCCGCGGTATGCGCGACGGCCCTCTGGCGCCGGTACAGGCCGCGACCGCGACCACGCAAGCCGTACCGCGCTATCTGAGCGGGCTGGGTACCGTGACCGCCGCGAATACCGTTACGGTGCGTAGCCGCGTGGACGGTCAACTCATCGCCCTGCACTTTCAGGAAGGTCAGCAGGTCAACGCAGGCGATCTGCTGGCGCAAATCGATCCCAGCCAGTTTAAGGTCGCCCTGGCGCAGGCTCAGGGACAGTTGGCGAAAGATAACGCTACGCTGGCGAATGCGCGTCGTGATCTGGCGCGCTATCAGCAACTGGCAAAAACCAATCTGGTTTCCCGTCAGGAATTGGGTGCGCAACAGGCGCTGGTCAACGAAACCCAGGGAACCATTAAAGCGGATGAAGCCAATGTCGCCAGCGCGCAGTTACAGCTCGACTGGAGTCGTATCACGGCCCCGGTCTCGGGACGCGTGGGTCTGAAACAGGTGGATGTCGGCAACCAGATTTCCAGCAGCGATACCGCAGGTATTGTCGTCATTACGCAAACGCACCCGATTGATCTCATTTTTACTCTGCCGGAAAGCGATATCGCGACCGTGGTTCAGGCGCAGAAAGCGGGGAAAACGCTGGTCGTAGAAGCCTGGGATCGGACTAACTCGCACAAATTGAGCGAAGGTGTGTTGCTCAGTCTGGACAACCAGATTGATCCCACGACGGGAACGATCAAAATTAAAGCGCGCTTTACCAATCAGGACGATACGCTGTTCCCCAATCAATTTGTGAACGCCCGGATGCTGGTCGATACCGAACAAAATGCCGTTGTGGTGCCTGCCGCGGCGGTGCAAATGGGCAATGAGGGCCACTTTGTGTGGGTGCTGAACGACGAAAATAACGTCAGCAAGAAGCGGGTAAAAATCGGTATTCAGGATAACCAAAACGTGGTGATCAGCGCAGGCTTGTCGGCAGGCGATCGCGTCGTTACCGATGGTATTGATCGGCTGACGGAAGGCGCAAAAGTCGAGGTCGTTGAGCCGCAAACCACCATGGCGGATGAAAAATCCCCTTCCCGCCATGAAGGTCAAAAAGGAGCGCGCGCCTGATGCAGGTATTACCTCCGGGCAGCACGGGCGGCCCCTCGCGTCTGTTTATTCTGCGCCCCGTGGCCACCACTCTGCTGATGGCGGCGATTTTACTCGCCGGGATTATCGGCTATCGCTTCCTGCCCGTCGCCGCTTTGCCGGAGGTCGACTACCCCACTATTCAGGTTGTTACGCTCTACCCTGGCGCCAGCCCGGATGTCATGACCTCCGCCGTCACCGCGCCGCTTGAGCGCCAGTTCGGCCAGATGTCAGGACTGAAGCAGATGTCGTCGCAAAGCTCCGGCGGCGCATCGGTGGTAACGCTACAGTTTCAGTTGACGCTGCCGCTGGACGTTGCCGAGCAGGAAGTACAGGCGGCGATTAACGCAGCCACCAATTTATTGCCTTCCGACCTGCCGAATCCGCCGATTTATAGCAAAGTCAATCCGGCGGACCCGCCGATTATGACGCTTGCCGTCACCTCAAACGCGATGCCGATGACCCAGGTAGAGGACATGGTAGAAACCCGCGTGGCGCAGAAGATCTCGCAGGTCTCCGGCGTCGGACTGGTGACGCTTGCCGGCGGGCAGCGCCCTGCGGTACGCGTAAAACTGAATGCTCAGGCTGTCGCCGCGCTCGGTCTGACCAGCGAAACGGTCCGTACCGCAATTACCGGCGCCAACGTCAACTCGGCGAAAGGCAGTCTGGATGGCCCCGAACGGGCGGTGACGCTTTCTGCTAACGATCAGATGCAGTCTGCCGACGAATACCGCAGGCTTATCATCGCGTATCAAAACGGCGCGCCGGTACGGCTGGGCGATGTCGCCACCGTCGAACAGGGGGCGGAAAATAGCTGGCTCGGCGCATGGGCGAATCAAGCGCCGGCTATCGTGATGAACGTTCAACGCCAGCCTGGCGCCAATATCATTGCGACAGCGGACAGCATTCGCCAGATGCTGCCCCAGCTTACCGAAAGCCTGCCGAAATCGGTGAAGGTCACGGTCCTGTCCGATCGCACCACCAATATTCGCGCTTCCGTGCGCGATACCCAGTTTGAACTGATGCTGGCGATCGCGCTGGTCGTCATGATTATCTATCTGTTTTTACGTAACATTCCCGCCACAATTATTCCCGGCGTCGCCGTACCGCTGTCGCTTATCGGCACCTTTGCGGTGATGGTATTTTTGGATTTTTCCATTAATAACCTGACGCTGATGGCGCTCACTATCGCCACGGGTTTCGTGGTGGACGATGCGATTGTGGTGATCGAGAACATCTCGCGCTACATCGAAAAAGGAGAAAAACCGCTGGCGGCGGCGCTCAAAGGCGCGGGCGAAATCGGCTTTACCATTATTTCCCTCACCTTTTCACTGATTGCAGTGCTGATCCCGTTGCTCTTTATGGGCGATATTGTTGGTCGACTGTTCCGCGAATTTGCGGTGACGTTGGCGGTAGCGATTTTAATCTCCGCCGTCGTCTCTTTGACGCTCACGCCCATGATGTGCGCGCGTATGCTCAGCCAGCAGTCTCTGCGTAAACAAAACCGCTTTTCCCGCGCCTGCGAGCGGATGTTTGACCGCGTGATCGCCAGCTACGGACGCGGATTAGCGAAAGTGCTCAACCATCCGTGGCTTACATTGAGCGTGGCATTCGCCACGCTCCTGCTCAGCGTTATGCTGTGGATAGTCATTCCGAAAGGATTCTTTCCGGTACAGGATAACGGCATTATCCAGGGGACGCTGCAGGCGCCGCAATCGTCATCGTATGCCAGTATGGCGCAACGTCAGCGCCAGGTGGCGGAGCGGATATTACAGGACCCGGCGGTGCAAAGCCTGACGACTTTTGTTGGCGTAGACGGCGCTAACCCCACGCTGAATAGCGCGCGCCTGCAAATTAACCTCAAGCCGCTTGATGCGCGTGATGACCGCGTGCAGCAGGTGATCTCCCGGCTGCAAACCGCCGTGGCGACGATTCCCGGCGTGGTGCTGTATCTCCAGCCGACGCAGGATTTAACCATCGACACGCAGGTCAGCCGCACGCAGTATCAGTTTACCCTGCAGGCCACGACGCTCGATGCGCTCAGCCACTGGGTGCCAAAACTGCAGAACGCGCTACAGTCGTTACCACAGCTCTCTGAGGTAAGCAGCGACTGGCAAGATCGAGGATTAGCGGCCTGGGTGAATGTCGACCGCGACAGCGCCAGCCGTCTGGGTATCAGCATGGCGGATGTGGATAACGCGCTCTACAACGCGTTCGGACAACGCCTGATTTCAACGATTTATACCCAGGCGAACCAGTACCGCGTCGTGCTGGAACATAATACCGCCAGCACGCCGGGCCTGGCGGCGCTGGAGACGATTCGCCTGACGAGCCGCGACGGCGGCACCGTACCGCTCAGCGCGATTGCCCGCATTGAGCAGCGCTTCGCTCCGCTCTCCATCAATCATTTAGATCAGTTCCCGGTCACGACATTTTCGTTTAACGTGCCGGAGGGCTATTCGCTCGGCGATGCGGTGCAGGCAATTCTCGATACGGAAAAAACGCTCGCCCTGCCAGCGGATATTACAACGCAGTTTCAGGGCAGTACGCTCGCCTTCCAGGCGGCGCTGGGCAGCACCGTCTGGCTTATTGTCGCCGCCGTGGTGGCGATGTATATCGTGCTCGGCGTGCTGTATGAGAGTTTTATCCATCCGATCACGATTCTCTCAACGCTGCCTACGGCGGGCGTCGGCGCGCTGCTGGCGCTGATCATCGCCGGTAGCGAGCTCGATATTATCGCCATTATCGGCATTATTTTGCTGATCGGCATCGTGAAGAAAAACGCCATCATGATGATTGACTTCGCCCTCGCCGCCGAACGCGAACAGGGGATGAGCCCGCGCGACGCTATCTTCCAGGCCTGTCTGCTGCGTTTTCGACCGATTCTGATGACCACGCTGGCGGCGTTGCTCGGGGCATTGCCATTAATGTTGAGTACCGGCGTTGGCGCGGAATTACGTCGCCCGTTGGGGATCGCGATGGTGGGCGGCCTACTGGTCAGCCAGGTATTAACTCTGTTTACCACACCGGTGATTTATCTCCTGTTTGACCGCCTGTCGCTGTACGTGAAAAGTCGCTTTCCGCGCCATAAAGAGGAGGCGTAGATGCGCTTTTTCGCCCTTTTCATCTACCGCCCGGTCGCCACCATTTTGATTGCCGCCGCCATTACGCTGTGCGGCATTCTGGGCTTTCGTCTGCTGCCGGTCGCCCCGCTGCCGCAGGTCGATTTCCCGGTGATTATGGTTAGCGCCTCGCTGCCGGGCGCCTCGCCGGAAACCATGGCTTCGTCAGTGGCGACGCCGTTGGAACGCTCTTTGGGACGCATTGCAGGCGTCAATGAAATGACCTCCAGCAGCTCGCTCGGCAGTACGCGCATTATTCTCGAATTTAATTTCGATCGTGATATTAACGGCGCGGCGCGCGACGTGCAGGCCGCCATTAACGCCGCGCAAAGCTTGTTGCCAGGCGGAATGCCCAGCCGCCCGACTTATCGCAAGGCCAACCCGTCCGACGCGCCGATTATGATTTTAACGCTCACCTCGGAGAGCTGGTCACAGGGCAAACTGTATGATTTCGCCTCTACCCAACTGGCGCAAACCATCGCGCAAATTGACGGCGTCGGCGATGTTGACGTCGGCGGCAGCTCCCTGCCCGCAGTACGTGTAGGCTTAAACCCGCAGGCGCTCTTTAACCAGGGCGTCTCGCTGGATGAGGTCCGCGAAGCGATCGACAGCGCCAACGTACGCCGACCGCAAGGCGCAATTGAAGATAGCGTGCACCGCTGGCAAATCCAGACCAACGACGAACTGAAAACCGCCGCCGAATACCAGCCGCTGATTATTCACTATAACAACGGCGCGGCGGTACGCCTGGGCGACGTCGCCAGCGTCACCGACTCGGTGCAGGATGTCCGTAACGCCGGGATGACGAACGCTAAACCCGCTATTTTGTTGATGATCCGCAAGCTGCCGGAGGCCAACATTATTCAGACGGTCGACGGCATCCGGGCAAAACTGCCGGAACTGCGGGCAATGATCCCCGCCGCTATCGATTTACAAATCGCCCAGGATCGTTCGCCGACGATTCGCGCGTCACTGCAAGAGGTAGAAGAGACGCTGGCTATCTCTGTCGCGCTGGTGATCCTGGTGGTGTTTTTATTCCTGCGTTCCGGGCGCGCCACGCTAATCCCCGCCGTCGCCGTTCCCGTTTCGCTCATCGGCACCTTCGCCGCCATGTATCTGTGCGGCTTCAGCCTCAACAATCTGTCGCTGATGGCGCTGACTATCGCGACCGGATTTGTCGTTGATGATGCCATTGTGGTGCTGGAAAATATCGCCCGCCATCTGGAGGCGGGAATGAAACCTTTGCAGGCGGCATTACAGGGTACGCGGGAAGTCGGGTTTACGGTCATCTCCATGAGTCTGTCGCTGGTGGCGGTATTTCTGCCGCTGCTGTTAATGGGCGGTCTGCCAGGGCGATTATTACGGGAATTCGCCGTTACCCTCTCGGTGGCGATTGGCATTTCGCTGGTGGTCTCGCTCACGCTGACGCCGATGATGTGCGGCTGGATGCTTAAATCAAGCAAACCGCGCACCCAACCGCGTAAACGGGGCGTTGGCCGTTTGCTGGTCGCCTTGCAACAGGGTTACGGCACGTCGTTAAAATGGGTGCTTAACCATACGCGTCTTGTCGGGGTGGTTTTTCTTGGCACCGTTGCGCTGAACATCTGGCTTTATATCGCCATCCCTAAAACATTCTTTCCGGAGCAGGACACCGGCGTGTTGATGGGCGGTATTCAGGCTGACCAAAGCATCTCTTTCCAGGCCATGCGCGGCAAGCTGCAGGATTTTATGAAAATTATTCGCGACGATCCGGCGGTGAATAATGTCACTGGTTTTACCGGCGGCTCGCGGGTGAATAGCGGCATGATGTTTATTACGCTGAAGCCGCGCGGCGAACGCAAAGAGACGGCGCAGCAAGTCATTGATCGACTGCGGGTCAAACTGGCAAAAGAAC
Organism: Salmonella sp. 741265116_PST; assembly: GCF_046567715.1. Taxonomy (NCBI): domain Bacteria; kingdom Pseudomonadati; phylum Pseudomonadota; class Gammaproteobacteria; order Enterobacterales; family Enterobacteriaceae; genus Salmonella; species Salmonella sp. 741265116_PST. Next base: position 48,555 of record NZ_JBKFPH010000029.1, read on the forward strand.
CCGGCGCCAGGCTGTTTCTGATGGCGGTACAGGATATTCGCGTCGGCGGGCGGCAGGCTAACGCCAGTTATCAATACACATTGCTGTCTGACTCCCTGGCGGCGCTGCGCGAGTGGGAGCCGAAAATACGCAAAGCGCTCTCGGCCCTGCCGCAACTGGCGGACGTAAACTCCGATCAGCAGGATAACGGCGCGGAGATGAACCTTATCTACGACCGCGACACCATGTCACGGCTGGGTATTGATGTTCAGGCCGCAAACAGTCTGTTAAATAATGCTTTCGGCCAGCGGCAAATTTCCACCATTTATCAGCCGATGAACCAGTATAAAGTGGTGATGGAAGTCGATCCGCGCTATAGCCAGGATATCAGCGCGCTGGAGAAAATGTTTGTTATCAACCGCGACGGAAAAGCGATCCCCCTCTCTTATTTCGCCCAATGGCGGCCCGCCAATGCGCCGCTGTCGGTGAACCATCAGGGACTTTCCGCGGCGTCCACGATTGCCTTTAACCTGCCGACCGGCACATCGTTATCGCAGGCGACGGAGGCCATTAATCGCACCATGACGCAGCTTGGCGTCCCCCCGACGGTACGCGGCAGTTTTTCCGGAACGGCGCAAGTGTTCCAGCAGACCATGAATTCGCAGCTTATTTTGATAGTGGCGGCGATCGCTACCGTCTACATTGTGCTGGGGATACTGTACGAAAGCTACGTCCATCCGCTGACCATTCTCTCTACTCTGCCATCGGCGGGCGTTGGGGCGCTTCTGGCGCTGGAGCTCTTCAATGCCCCTTTCAGCCTAATCGCCCTGATAGGGATCATGCTATTAATTGGCATTGTGAAGAAAAACGCCATTATGATGGTCGATTTTGCGCTTGAAGCGCAACGAAGCGGCGGCCTGACGCCGGAACAAGCTATTTTCCAGGCCTGCTTGTTACGCTTCCGTCCAATAATGATGACCACGCTGGCGGCGCTGTTCGGCGCACTGCCATTGGTGTTATCTGGCGGAGACGGTTCGGAATTACGGCAGCCGTTGGGGATAACCATTGTCGGCGGTTTGGTCATGAGCCAGCTCCTGACGCTCTATACCACGCCGGTGGTGTACCTCTTTTTCGATCGTCTGCGGCTGCGTTTTTCGCGTAAAAATAGCAAACCGGTAGTAGAGATATGACAGAACTTCCTGACAACACCCGCTGGCAACTCTGGATTGTGGCATTCGGCTTTTTTATGCAGTCGCTGGATACCACCATCGTCAACACTGCGCTGCCCTCCATGGCGAAAAGCCTGGGGGAAAGCCCGCTGCATATGCACATGGTAGTGGTGTCATATGTTCTTACCGTCGCCGTGATGCTCCCCGCCAGCGGCTGGCTGGCAGATAAAATCGGCGTGCGTAATATTTTCTTTGCCGCCATTGTGCTGTTCACGTTGGGTTCGCTGTTTTGCGCCCTCTCCGGCACGCTTAATCAACTGGTATTAGCGCGGGTTTTACAAGGCGTAGGCGGCGCGATGATGGTACCGGTCGGACGCCTGACGGTCATGAAAATCGTGCCGCGCACGCAATATATGGCGGCAATGACCTTCGTCACCCTACCGGGACAGATCGGGCCGTTACTCGGCCCCGCGCTGGGCGGGGTGCTGGTGGAATATGCTTCATGGCACTGGATCTTTCTGATCAATATCCCGGTGGGAATTGTCGGCGCTATGGCAACCTTTATGCTGATGCCAAACTACACCATAGAGACCCGGCGCTTTGATCTGCCGGGGTTCCTGCTGTTAGCTATCGGCATGGCGGTACTCACGCTGGCGCTGGATGGTAGTAAAAGCATGGGGATTTCGCCCTGGACATTAGCCGGACTTGCTGCGGGCGGCGCGGCAGCCATTCTGCTCTATCTCTTCCATGCCAAAAAAAACTCAGGTGCGTTATTCAGCCTGCGATTGTTCCGCACGCCCACGTTTTCACTGGGGTTGCTGGGCAGTTTTGCCGGGCGTATCGGCAGCGGTATGCTGCCGTTTATGACGCCGGTCTTTTTGCAAATTGGTCTTGGTTTTTCACCGTTTCATGCCGGTTTGATGATGATCCCCATGGTGCTGGGCAGCATGGGAATGAAGCGGATTGTGGTGCAGATAGTTAACCGTTTTGGCTATCGTCGGGTTCTGGTGGCGACTACGCTCGGACTGGCATTGGTTAGCCTGTTGTTTATGTCGGTTGCGCTGCTCGGCTGGTATTATCTCCTGCCGCTGGTACTGCTTTTGCAGGGAATGGTGAACTCGGCGCGCTTTTCTTCCATGAATACCTTAACGCTAAAAGACCTTCCCGATACGCTGGCCAGCAGCGGCAATAGCTTATTATCGATGATTATGCAGCTCTCGATGAGTATCGGCGTCACTATTGCCGGAATGCTGCTGGGTATGTTTGGCCAACAGCATATCGGGATAGACAGTAGCGCCACACATCACGTCTTTATGTACACCTGGTTATGTATGGCGGTTATTATCGCGCTACCGGCGATAATTTTTGCCCGCGTGCCGAACGATACACAGCAAAACATGATCATTTCACGGCGTAAAAGGAGCCTGTAATGAAAGTCTGGCGGCCCGGAATCACCGGCAAGCTGTTTCTGGCGATCTTCGCCACCTGCATCGTGCTGCTGATCAGTATGCATTGGGCCGTGCGCGTCAGTTTTGAACGCGGATTTATTGACTATATCAAACACGGCAACGAGCAGCGGCTACAAATGCTGGGCGATGCGCTGGGCGACCAGTACCAGCAACACGGCAACTGGCGTTTTTTACGCAACAACGATCGCTTCGTTTTCCAGATTCTGCGTTCATTTGAGCATGACAACGACCGGGATAAACCCGGCCCCGGTATGCCGCCGCACGGTTGGCGCACCCAGTTCTGGGTCGTCGATCAAAATGGCCGGGTGCTGGTCGGCCCACGCGGTCCGGTGCCGCATGACGGTACTCGCCGCCCCATTCTGGTCAATGGCGTCGAAGTCGGCGCGATTATCGCCTCGCCTGTCGAGCGGCTGACGCGCAATACGGATATTAATTTTGATATGCAGCAGCGGCGCGCCAGTTGGATGATCGTGGCGTTATCAACGTTGCTGGCCGCGCTGGCGACATTTTTGCTGGCGCGTGGCCTGCTCGCCCCGGTCAAACGGTTGGTCGAGGGTACGCACAGACTGGCGGCGGGGGATTTTACCACGCGCGTGACCCCAACCAGCGCCGATGAGCTGGGAAAACTGGCGCAGGACTTTAACCAGCTTGCCAGCACGCTGGAAAAAAACCAGCAGATGCGCCGCGACTTTATGGCGGATATTTCCCACGAACTGCGCACGCCGCTGGCGGTATTGCGCGGCGAACTGGAAGCCATTCAGGATGGCGTTCGCCAGTTCACGCCAGAATCGGTTACCTCGCTACAGGCGGAAGTCGGTACGCTTACCAAACTGGTTGACGACCTGCATCAGCTGTCGTTGTCTGACGAGGGCGCGCTGGCTTACCAAAAAACGACCGTCGATCTTGTCCCCCTGTTGGAAGTCGCTGGCGGCGCGTTCAGAGAGCGCTTTACCAGCCGGGGGCTAACGCTACATTACGCGCTGCCGGATAGCATGACCGTCTTCGGCGACCCGGATCGCCTGATGCAACTGTTTAATAATCTGCTGGAAAACAGTCTGCGCTACACCGACAGCGGCGGTGGCCTGCATATTTCCGCCGAACAACGCGACAAATCATTATTCCTGACCTTTGCCGATTCTGCACCGGGCGTCAGCGATGAACAGTTACAAAAGCTTTTTGACCGTTTTTACCGCACGGAAGTGTCCCGTAACCGCGCCAGCGGCGGTTCTGGACTGGGGCTGGCGATATGCGTCAATATTGTACACGCGCATAACGGTCATCTTCACGCCGCTCATTCGCCTTTTGGCGGGGTTAGCATTACAGTAGAGTTACCGCTGGATCGCGATTTACAGAGAGAAGTATGACTGAATTACCCATTGATGAAAACACGCCGCGCATTTTGATTGTTGAAGATGAACCCAAGCTGGGACAGCTGCTTATTGACTACTTACGCGCGGCGAGTTACGCCCCCACGCTCATCAATCATGGCGACAAGGTACTGCCGTATGTGCGTCAAACGCCGCCGGATCTGATCCTGCTGGATCTGATGCTGCCGGGTACCGATGGTCTGACGCTATGCCGGGAGATTCGTCGTTTTTCCGACATCCCCATTGTGATGGTCACGGCCAAAATCGAAGAGATCGACCGGCTGCTTGGGCTGGAAATCGGCGCCGATGATTATATCTGTAAGCCTTACAGCCCACGCGAAGTCGTGGCCCGCGTGAAAACCATTTTGCGCCGCTGTAAACCGCAGCGCGAACTCCAGCAGCAGGATGCCGAAAGCCCGTTAATGATTGATGAAAGCCGCTTTCAGGCCTCCTGGTGTGGTAAAGCGCTGGATTTAACCCCCGCTGAATTCCGCCTGCTAAAAACCTTATCGCTTGAACCGGGTAAAGTTTTTTCCCGCGAGCAGTTGTTAAACCACCTCTACGACGACTACCGTGTGGTGACCGATCGTACTATCGACAGCCACATTAAAAACCTGCGCCGTAAACTGGAATCGCTGGATGCCGAACAGTCATTTATACGCGCGGTCTACGGGGTGGGATATCGCTGGGAAGCGGATGCGTGTCGCCTGGTATAATGATTATTGGCATAACAATAACAAGGTCGTAAAACGATATTTTCCGCCAACGCTATTCTGGCGGAATTAACACACTGTCCTCTTTTCTTTGGCCAAGCGGTATCCCGAAAACCATGACGAACGCGATCGGGGACAATAAATTATTTGGCCGCTCTTTTTAGTTTACCGATATATACCCTTCATACTTCAAGTCGCTTATGTGTTGGCTACGCTCACTCACCCCAGTCACA
>NZ_JBKFPH010000030.1:0-47711 GCF_046567715.1 Salmonella sp. 741265116_PST
GGGGCAGATGGTGAAACTGCCGGGAAGAAGAGAAAGGTCCTTCCCGCGAGTGGTAAAGGAAAGGCCCTGGAAGTACCCAAAAGCGGATAAAAAAGCCAGTCAGTTGCTTAACTGACTGGCATTACTCCTTCGGGAGCGTTTTTTTTGCCCGAAGCGTTGTTTGCCAGTGATTAAAAGGTGTATATTAAATACATCTTTTAATCACCACATCAGGGAGATGTCTTATGTCCCACTTACGCATCCCGGCAAACTGGAAAGTTAAACGCTCTACCCCCTTTTTCACCAAAGAGAATGTTCCGGCGGCACTGCTCTCTCATCACAACACAGCAGCAGGCGTTTTCGGACAACTCTGCGTGATGGAAGGCACCGTGACCTACTATGGCTTTGCGAATGAAACCGCGACAGAACCCGAAGTGAAAGTGGTGATTAATGCCGGGCAATTCGCCACCAGTCCGCCGCAATACTGGCATCGGGTAGAGCTGAGCGATGATGCGCGGTTCAACATTCATTTTTGGGTAGAGGAAGACCATCAGGGCGAGGAAATGTATCAACAGAAAAAAGCCTGACATCGGTAAATCCGTCACCACTGGGCGGCGTCCCGCCCAGTAGCCAGGTGATTGACGGCGCTAATTAAACGCTAGAGTAGTTTAATTTTAACGTGGTATCCCTCAAGCCCTTTCATCGTTTCTCGCGGCACGAACTCTATTTCGGAAACCTCTTGCCCGGTTTTCTTCCGTAGTTCGGCGACCTTTTTGCTAATGAGTGCCGCGATTTCCTCTTCTGCTTTATGTGTCAACTCTTCGCTGTTCATTGATTTCCTCCTTTGAACTCGCAAACGGCTAAGCGCAATAAGACAGTGTCGTCATGGACGCGCTACTATTTTAACGTACAAAAAATTATAGGCTATCTTTCTGAGGATTATCAGGATGTTTCGCTTTAGAAGATGCAAAAAACCGCCTGGCACAGACGGTGCCTCAGGCGGTTGGTTAATAGCACAAGACGCTATCTACGAGGATCTTCAACCTCATTCTGGGTATCCGGGTCGAGAGGATCGTCTCCCTCTGGCGTATCCGGAATATTTTCACCAGGAAGCTGCTCATCCTCTGGTAATGGATCGACTAAATCAGGACGTTCAGACATAAAGCCTCCAACGAACCATAGTTATTAAAGATACCCTACAGCACTACTTTTGGTTTTTCTTTGGATTTTTTCCTTCGTCTTCGGGTGTCTTATCAGGCTTCCTGGGCTGATCCTTTGAAACGCGCAACGGTTGGTTATTCATGGGGTAACTCCTCAGGATAGGCAGCGATATACTGCTTTGAAAGTATAGAGTCGCCGCCATACGTGCGCGAGCGCAGCGACAAGGCGCGTCAGGGAAGAATAGAAGGCGGTGATAACGCCAGGTGACGGAATTTGCACGTAATTCCTGGTTTCAGGGGTCGCCCGGCGTAAATTAAAGAATTGTAAACAATCAGCCGTTTTGCCGAAGACTTATTCTGCCCACGACGGTTTATTTAAAATATGATCCTGCCAGTCCCGTACTTCAGATTCTTTAACCGCGATATGACGGACAGAAATTCGCTCGCCATGCATAGCGGCTTTCGATCCAGTCAGCAGCGGATGCCACGTCGGCAAGGGCTTACCTTCCGCCAACAAACGGTAGGCGCAGGTCATCGGCAACCATTCAAAGTCTGGCAAGTTTTCGCGAGTGAGTTTGATACAGTCGGGTTCAAATTCAAAACGGCGTTCATAATGACGGCACTGGCACGTTTTGATATTTAATTGCCTGCACGCCACGTTGGTGAAGTAGATTTCATCTGTATCTTCATCCATCAGCTTATGCAGGCAGCATTGACCGCAGCCATCGCACAGCGACTCCCACTCGGCATCGGTCATTTCATCCAGGGTTTTACGTTGCCAGAAAGGTGTATCGCTCATTAAAGTATCCGCCATTGCACTAAAGCTGCACCTTATAACCAGTCTGGCCTGCAGATGCAAGTTTTACCGCCGCTGAAGGCGGCAAGCAGATTTTACAGAACGCGGGTAGACAACGTTTCGCCATTAAAACGAATGTCCAGCTCATCGCCGCTTAATAATGGCCCCACGCCTGCCGGCGTGCCGGTTAGCACCACGTCCCCGGCTTTGAGCGTAAAATAGCGGCTCATATAGGCGATAAGAGGCACAATAGGATGAATCATATCCGCGGTCGACCCTTGCTGGCGAACCTCGCCATTAACGTTAAGTCCGATAAGCGTATTTTGCGGATCGCCGCAGAAGGCCGCGACAGGGATGAAGCCTGAAATCGGACATGCGTTATCAAAACCTTTGGCTTTTTCCCAGGGCTGTCCGGCCTTTTTCATTTTCCCTTGAATATCGCGCAGGGTTAAATCAAGCGCCACGCCATAACCGGCTATCGCTTTACGTACATGATCTTCGGTCGCCTGGCGGAGCGTTGCGCCAATCAGCACAGCAAGCTCAACTTCATGATGAACAGCGCCCATATCCGCCGGAATCGCCAGCGGCTGGCGAATATCACACAATGCGGTTTCCGGCTTGATAAAAAGCACGGGTTCTTCCGGCGTCGCGCTGCCCATCTCCTTGATGTGATTTGCGTAATTACTGCCCACGCAGACCACTTTACTTACCGGGTAATCAAGCAAGGCACCTTGCCAGTTACGATGTTGATACATATTTTCCCCTAAGATCATGATGGAATTCAGGCGCGGCGCCGAATACCGTTTAACGGTCAGCGTGCGACGTATTTTGTCCTACCGAAGAAAGATGTTGTTTCAGCAAATCTTCCGGCGGCGGCGGCAATTGTAAATAATAGCCCTGCTCGCTTAACGCCTGTTTTACTTTTTCGAGCTCGGCATTGACTAATTTTTTACGTCCATCAAGCGGCAGCATCATCGCTAACTGCGGCTGACCGAATCCTTTCATCAATGCTTCAGGCACCCGCGAAAAATCGTCTTTTTTTTCGACATACAAATAGGTTTGATCGCGCTTGCTACTTCTATAGATCACACAAAACATACTTTTACTCTGAATTAACGGGATGGTGACTTGCCTCAATATAATACTGACTATAACATGCCTTCTGGACTTCGGAATATCACTCCGTATCGGAGATGATAAATAGCAAATTGAGTAAGGCCAGGATGTCAAACACGCCAATCGAGCTTAAAGGCAGTAGCTTCACCTTATCAGTGGTTCATTTGCATGAAGCGGAACCAGAGGTTATTCGTCAGGCGTTAGAAGACAAAATAGCGCAGGCTCCTGCGTTTTTAAAACACGCCCCTGTCGTTATTAACGTTAGCGGTCTTGAAAGCCCGGTAAACTGGCCGGAACTGCATAAGATCGTGACCTCAACCGGCTTACGCATTATCGGCGTGAGCGGCTGTAAAGACGCCAGCCTGAAAGTAGAAATCGATCGGATGGGTCTTCCTTTACTGACTGAAGGTAAAGAGAAAGCGGTTCGGCCTGCGCCCGTTGAGCCGGCAACGCCCAGCAAACCGCCGCAAAACGCTAATCCCATCACAAAAACGCGATTAATTGATGTTCCGGTTCGTTCCGGTCAGCGCATTTATGCTCCACAATGTGATCTGATTGTTACAAGTCACGTCAGCGCTGGCGCAGAGCTTATCGCTGACGGCAATATCCATGTCTATGGCATGATGAGAGGTCGCGCGCTGGCAGGGGCGAGCGGCGATCGGGAAGCGCAAATTTTTTGTACCCATCTGACGGCAGAACTGGTCTCTATCGCAGGTGTTTACTGGCTGAGTGATAAAATCCCGGCAGAATTTTATGGCAAAGCGGCGCGCCTGCGTTTAGCAGACAACGCTTTGACAGTTCAACCGTTGAATTGATCCCTTTTTAACAAGGAATTTTTATGGCACGCATTATTGTTGTTACTTCGGGTAAAGGGGGCGTTGGCAAGACCACCTCCAGCGCGGCCATCGCTACAGGTTTGGCCCAGAAGGGAAAGAAAACTGTCGTCATTGATTTTGATATCGGACTGCGTAACCTCGATCTGATTATGGGGTGCGAACGTCGTGTCGTTTACGATTTTGTAAACGTCATTCAGGGCGATGCGACACTGAATCAGGCGCTGATCAAAGATAAGCGTACTGAAAATCTCTTCATTCTTCCGGCGTCGCAGACCCGGGATAAAGACGCGCTAACGCGCGAAGGCGTCGCTAAGGTACTGGACTCACTGAAAGCGATGGACTTTGAGTTCATCGTTTGCGACTCGCCGGCGGGTATCGAAACCGGGGCGCTGATGGCGCTCTATTTTGCCGATGAAGCGATCATTACGACCAACCCGGAAGTCTCTTCTGTCCGTGACTCGGACCGTATTCTGGGTATTCTGGCATCGAAATCTCGTCGCGCAGAAAATGGCGAAGAACCGATTAAAGAACATCTCCTGTTGACGCGCTACAATCCAGGCCGCGTAAATAAAGGCGACATGCTCAGCATGGAAGATGTACTGGAGATTCTGCGTATTAAACTCGTCGGGGTGATCCCGGAAGATCAATCCGTACTGCGCGCATCTAACCAGGGCGAACCGGTGATTCTTGACGCCACTGCGGATGCGGGTAAAGCCTATGCAGATACCGTAGATCGTCTGTTGGGAGAAGAACGTCCTTTCCGCTTCATTGAAGAAGAGAAGAAAGGTTTCCTCAAACGCCTGTTCGGAGGATAAATTATGGCATTACTGGATTTTTTTCTCTCGCGGAAAAAGAGTACCGCTAATATTGCAAAAGAGCGGTTGCAAATCATTGTCGCGGAACGTCGCCGTAGCGATGCCGAACCGCATTATTTACCGCAGTTACGTAAAGATATTCTTGAGGTCATTTGTAAATACGTACAAATCGATCCGGAAATGGTTACCGTCCAGCTTGAGCAAAAAGATGGTGATATCTCCATCCTTGAACTTAACGTAACGCTGCCGGAAGCCGAAGAGTCAAAATAAGCTCTTTTATGGGAAAATTCCTGGATTAAAAAAGGCAGATTCTTCTGCCTTTTTTATTTTTTTACATTATTCCGAATACGGACATTTATTTCACTGGCCGTTTTCCCGGCAATTACCGTCGTTAACGCGGATACTCCTGCAACAGAAGAGTTAACTTCTCCGCCATCAGTTCGGCACGCCAGCCGGAAATCAATTCCGGTTGCCCATTTTGCGGTTTTAATTTCCAGTGCCAGTTAAGCAACTGATTAATCTGCCGACGCGATGCCAGTAGCTCGCCGCTGACGTGATGCGACGCGCTCACCTCCGCCACCAGCGCTTTGATGGCCTTAAACGCTTTGCGATAGCCCGGCATGTCCATCAGATTCAACAGGGGTTCCGGCAATGCCTCTTCCGGTAACGCCTGTGCTTTCGCCACCAGCGATATCAACGTCTTGCCGTGAAAACGAATCTCGCTGCCGGAAAGCCCCAGGCTATCCAGCTCACCGAGACTGCCCGGCATATAACGCGCGACCGCCCACAGGTTTTCTTCACGCACAACAAAGTTCACCGCCATATCGCGCTCACGCGCCTTACGCAGCCGCCAGTCAGCTAAAAGTTGCAGACAGGCTAACTGGCGAGTACGCAGTTGCCAGGCATTGGTGATATCCCGCCATGCTTCTTCCGGCGCCTGAATCTCCTGACGACGCTGCTGCATCAATCGACATTCATCAAGCGCGGCAGGCAGCCATCCTGCGGCTTCAGTTTCAATCATCAGCTTTTTGGCGATCGGTAACAGATACCAGACATCCGCCGCCGCGTATTCACACTGACGTTCGCTTAAAGGCCGGGCTAACCAGTCGGTACGCGACTCGCTTTTATCCAGCGCCACGCCCGTATACTCTTCTACCATCGACGCAAACCCCCACGACAGCGGACGCCCGCAAAACGCCGCCAGAATTTGCGTATCAATCAGGGGTTCCGGCAGTTCGCCAAACGCATTCAGAAATACTTCCAGATCTTCGCTACCCGCGTGCAGAAATTTGGTGATTCCCGTATCGCGCAGCACCGCTTTTAACGGCGACCAGTCGCTGATGCCGAGCGGATCGATCAGGGCGACATTTGCCCCGTCAAATAACTGGATCAACCCTAACTGCGGGTAATAGGTGCGGGTACGGACAAATTCCGTATCTAAAGCAATAGCCGGACATGCGCGGACAGCCTCACACAGGCTCGCCAGCGCATCGTCCGTTTCAATCATTTGGTAATTCAAATCGTGTTCTCTTTGGTTCGCGCCAAAAAAAACGCCGGCTTAACCGGCGTCTCTCGTTAGCTGACTTAACGCTCAGGCTTTATTGTCTACTTTGCCACGGGCTTCGTCACGCAGTTCTCGTCGTAAAATTTTCCCAACGTTAGATTTTGGTAATTCCTCGCGAAACTCGACCTGTTTGGGCACCTTATATCCGGTCAGATGGCGACGGCAGAAGGTGATCAACGCATCGTCAGTCAATGCCGGATCTTTCTTAACCACAAAAAGCTTCACCGCTTCGCCGCTACTACCGGAAGGCACGCCAACCGCCGCGACTTCCTGCACGCCAGAATGCTGCATCACCACATCTTCAATTTCGTTTGGATAAACGTTGAAACCAGAAACCAGAATCATATCTTTCTTACGATCGACAATCCGCAGAAAGCCGTCTTCATCCATAACCGCAATATCGCCCGTATGCAGCCAGCCATCTTTAATGATTTCATCCGTCGCGTCAGGACGCTGCCAGTATCCCAGCATAACCTGCGGGCCTTTCACGCAAAGCTCTCCGGCCTCACCCGGCGCGACTTCGTTATCATCGTCATCCACCAGTTTGGCTTCTGTTGACGGTACTGGCAGGCCGATACTGCCGCTGTGATAATCAATATCATGCGGGTTGACGCTCACCAGCGGGGCGCACTCGGTCAGCCCGTAGCCTTCCAGCAGGTATTGCCCGGTCAGCTTTACCCAACGTTCCGCAACGACGTTTTGCACCGGCATCCCGCCGCCGGCTGACAGATGCAGCGAAGAAAAATCCAACTGCTGAAACTCTTTATTATTGAGCAGGGCGTTGAATAGCGTATTAACGCCAGTCATCGCCGTAAATGGATATTTCGCCAGCTCCTTGACCAGGCCGGGGATATCACGCGGATTGGTAATCAGCAGGTTTTGCCCACCCAGCTCGATAAAAAGCAGACAGTTCATGGTTAAGGCAAAAATGTGATACAGCGGCAGCGCGGTCACTACCAGCTCTTTCCCCGGGTGCAGCAGCGGCCCATAGGTCGCTTTCACCTGCTCCAGATTCGCCAGCATATTGCGGTGGGTCAACATCGCGCCTTTCGCCACGCCCGTCGTACCGCCGGTATATTGCAGGAAAGCCAGATCTTCAGCGACAACCTCGGGTTTGACATACTGCATACGGTAGCCATGCTGTAGCGCGCTACGAAACGAGATCGCATCTGGCAAGTGGTATTTTGGCACCAGACGCTTGATGTATTTCACGACAAAGTTAACAACCGTACCTTTGGCGGTAGAAAGCTGGTCGCCCATCCGCGTCAGAATAACGTGCTGTACCGACGTTTTCTCGACTACTTTTTCCAGCGTATGGGCAAAGTTAGAAACAATAATGATTGCCGCCGCGCCGCTATCGTTAAGCTGATGCTCAAGTTCGCGCGGCGTGTAAAGCGGGTTAACGTTCACCACAATCATGCCGGCGCGTAAAATACCAAATAGCGCGACGGGATACTGCAACAGGTTTGGCATCATCAGCGCCACACGGTCGCCTTTTTTGAGTCCCAGCCCTTGTTGTAAATAAGCCGCAAATGCCCGACTACGTTCTTCTAATTTGCGGAAGGTCATTACCTCCCCCATATTGACGAACGCAGGCTGATCGGCATAGCGCGTCGCCGCATGTTCAAACAGTTCAACCAGGGATTGATAACGGTCAGGGTTGATCTCCGCCGGAACATCAGCAGGATAACGGTTAAGCCAAACCTTCTTCAATGCATCACCTCTAAAATGAGTGTTCGTCGTCATCACAACCCCAGTTAATAAACAAGTCGTTAACATTATATTAACTCAGCGTACCAGTTTATTAATTACACAACTGAAAGGTTGCGAAGCGCGTCACTATTTATTTTTATTATGTCTCTATGAATGCAGAAACAGCGGACCAGCCGCTGTTTCTTTTATTGATAAAACAAAGAGTTACTCTGTTACTATCGTCTGAACCTCTGCGGGCCCAGGGTTATACCATCCCCAACCGCCATAGCCATAAGGCCAGGCGCGTCCGCCGTAAAACCACGGATCGATCGGCTGTGGAGGCATGACGACCTGCTGAACAAGATGCCAGCGTTTATAGCCGGTAGCCTGCATCAGCATAAATTTATACGGCGTATTGCCGATTTTACCGTCAACCGTGCCGGTTATCGGGCCGACAACGGTCACTAACTGGCCACGGAAGTCCACCGGGTCCAGAAAACCGTTCACATCGGCAAAAATTCTGCCGCGCGAGGCTTCGCCCAGAACAGGACGCGCGCCGCTGTCGAGCGGTACGGTCGCGATTTCAAGCCGGGTTTTTCCCTGCTGATTTTGTACCGCCACAACTTTGCCGCCGAAACGCGCCTCTTGCCCGATATAGAGCTGCGGCGCATTCATCACCCGCACCAAATCCTGCTGCGGCGTCGGACTCGAACCTTTAATGGCATCCGGGATAGTCACGCAACCGCTCAGCATAAGCGCAAAAGCGCACGCCAGCGCCCCTTTTATTAACCGTTTTTGAACCGCCATGATGCGACTCCTTTTTCTCGACCTCTATTCCACCCCACAGCATAAAGTATGGGGGGTAATAGTAGTGAGAGTCATTCTTTGCCGGGAAGTTTCTTCCACGCCACTTCGTTACGCAAATAAACCGGCTCGGCATGTTCCACGGCAACGGTCTCTCCTGCCGCCAGCTTTTGACTGGCGATGGGCAACATATCTTCCGCTGCCGGGAGCGACACCTCCCCATCATGAAGCGTCAGGCCGCACTCCTTCGCCAGATCGGGCCAGGCGGACCAACCCGTTCCTACCGTCGCCCACTCGCCGGAAAGCTGTTTCAACCGCTCGCCGACCCGTTCCGGTTTCAGCACTGCTTCCGTCTCTTCGCCCCGCCAGACGCCCTGCGCATCACGCTGGTATTCCGCCCAGTACACTTCACCCATCCGCGCGTCAATCGCAGCGAGTACGCGGGTCGCGCCGGTTTTACGCCATGCGCCCTGCGCCATCGTGGCAAGCGTCGAAACACCGATCATCGGCAGATTTGCCCCTAACGCCAGCCCTTGCGCAATACCAATGCCGATACGCACACCGGTAAAGCTGCCCGGACCGCGCCCAAACGCCAGCGCATCTATCTCATTGAGCGAGACGCCGCTGGCGGCCAGAATCTCCTGCACCATGGGCAGGATACGTTGAGTGTGTTCTCGTGGACAAAGCTCAAAGTGAGCATTGATAGTACCGTTGTTCCACAGGGCGACAGAACAGGCCTCTGTGGCGGTATCGATAGCCAGAATTCGCATGAGGTTTCGTGCTTAGATCAATAAAATAGCGCGCATCTTACCATACTCCGTAACAAATTACTCGGCGGATGGAATCGCAAGAAAGCGAACGGCACGGGCGATATCACGCGTGCGCGGCGCAGGAGGCAGGCTGGCGAGAAACGTGGCGCCATAGGGCCGCATCACCAGCCGGTTATCACAAATCACTAACACCCCGCGATCGTCCGCATCGCGAATCAGACGCCCTACTCCCTGCTTCAGCGTAATCACCGCGTCGGGCAGTTGAACCTCATCAAACGGATCGCCACCGCGCAAACGACAGTCTTCCATTCGCGCTTTTAACAGCGGGTCGTCCGGGGAAGTAAACGGCAATTTGTCGATAATCACCAACGATAACGTATCGCCGCGCACGTCCACCCCTTCCCAGAAGCTGCTGGTGGCGACGAGCAGCGCGTTGCCGGCGCTAACAAATTGCTGTAACAGTTGGCCTTTACTGGTTTCCCCTTGCAACAATACCGGCAGCGTCATGGTGGCGCGAAACTGCTCCGCCAGATCGCGCATCATGGCGTGCGAGGTGCACAGCATAAAACATCGCCCGTTATTGGCTTCGATAATCGGCCTGAGCATAGCCGCCAACTGTCGCGCCGCGCCGGGCTGGTTGGTTTGCGGTAGGTTACGCGGTACGCAGAGTAACGCCTGGCGCGTATAATCGAATGGGCTGGGCAGCAGCATGGATTCTGCCTGTTCAATTCCCAGACGGGCGGTAAAGTGGTGAAGATCATCATTTACCGACAACGTGGCCGAGGTAAAAATCCAGCTACCTGGCTTCTGTTCCATCACCTCTTTGAATTTGTCCGCCACGGTGAGCGGCGTCAGCGCCAGGGTGAAATGGCGCGAGGTGCACTCATACCAGTAGCTGTATCCCGGCTGATTGATCTCTTTTAAGCGTTTCAGCCGTGAACGGTATAGCGTGGCGCGTTCAAAAGCCGCATCCAGCAGCGCCGAACGGCCCAGCGACAGTTTCGCCACGTCGTAACAAAGCTCCAGCGTATCATCCAGCAGTAAAAATGCCCGTTGGATACGTGAGTCGGCTAACAGTTCACGCAAATTTCCCCGGTAGCCGGGCTCCCCCAGTTGCAGACGAAAATCCTGGGCGCTCTGGGCAAGGCGATCGGCGCATTTTTGCAACTGTTGAGTGTCTTTCAGTTCCGTTCGGTAGGCGATGGTGATGTCTTTTGCTAAATCCAGCAACTGACGGCTGGAGAGCGATTGTCCGAAATACTGGCTGGCGATATCAGGCAGTTGGTGGGCTTCATCGAAGATCATTACTTCAGCCTGAGGGATAAGTTCGCCAAACCCGCTCTCTTTAACCACCATATCCGCAAGAAAAAGGTGGTGGTTTACAATCACCACATCCGCGTCCATCGCCTTTTTACGCGCTTTCACCACAAAGCACTCTTTGTAGAGCGGGCAATCGCTGCCAAGGCAGTTGTCGTTGGTGCTGGTGACCAACGGCCAGGCCTGGGAATCCTCCGCCACGCTGACGCAGGTGCTGATATCGCCATCCCGCGTCTGATTTGACCAGGAGCGCAGCAATATCACGTCGCTTAACGTTTGTACCGGTAAATCGCCGCCCGCCAGCGCTTGTTGTTCCAGACGCTCCAGGCAGAGGTAGTTTGAACGTCCTTTCAACAGGGCCGTCTTACCGGTAAACGCCAACGCTTTTGCTACCGTCGGCAGATCGCGGCTGTAGAGTTGATCCTGCAACGCTTTCGACCCGGTCGAAATAATGACTTTTTTCCCGGCGCGCAACGCCGGAGCGAGGTAAGCATAGGTCTTCCCGGTTCCGGTGCCGGCTTCAACAACCAGAGGCTGCGCATTTTCAATCGCTTGTGTCACGGCAACCGCCATTTGTCGCTGTGGTTCGCGCGGTTTAAAGCCGGTTATCGCTTTGGCCAGTTGGCCATCTGCTGCAAAATCGTCCGTCACACTGCCCCCTGTTAATTTACACAGGGATTATGTCAGGGTAGAAAGGCTTACGCCAGTTACAGAGGTGACGGCGGCGCCACATTGTGGCAGTCTTGAGCCATTCAAATGGAAAGCAAATGAGGAATAAGTAATGTCTATCGTGCGTATTGATGCCGAAGATCGTTGGTCAGACGTGGTGATTTACAATAATACGCTGTGGTATACCGGCGTGCCGGAAAACCTGGACGCCGATGCTTTTGAGCAAACGGCGAATACTCTGGCGCAAATTGATGCGGTGCTGGAAAAACAGGGCTCCAGTAAGTCACGTATTCTGGATGCCACTATTTTCCTGAGCGATAAAGCGGATTTTGCCGCCATGAATAAGGCGTGGGATGCGTGGGTCGTCGCAGGCCATGCGCCGGTACGCTGTACCGTACAGGCCGGGTTGATGAATCCGAAATATAAAGTTGAGATTAAGATTGTCGCGGCGGTATAAGCCGGTTATTCGTCTTCATCCTCAAAACGCGCCACTATCCGTTCGCCGGTATGGTTGGCGCGAAGTTCGCCCGCCACCTGGGCAATCGCTTCTCCGCTACTCATACCTTGCGACATCAATTCCTGGATACGTTCTACGGCTTTTTGCTGTTGTTCATGACTGAGTGAAGGTAAACCTGCAAACATGATTAACTCCTGCTAAATTGTTAGCGCTAATTATTTCACGCTACCCGGCGGTAAGCCAGTAGTGTTGTAACGAGTCAGGAATGATGAAGACGTTATCTCCCACTGTTATCACCTTACCCTGGCGTCCGGACGCCGCTGAACACTATTTTGCGCCCGTAAACCATTTGCCCTGGGCGATGCTGCTGCATTCAGGTGATGCTATTCATCCCTATAACCGTTTTGATATTCTGGTCGCCGAACCTGTCACCACACTGACCACGCGCGCGCAGGAAACCACGGTATGTACTGCGCGCACGACCACCGTCACTCTCGACGATCCGTCACACGTTTTGCAGACTCAACTGGAGGCGCTGCCTTTTCATCCTCAGCCTGACCCTGACTTACCCTTTCAGGGCGGCGCGCTGGGACTGTTTGGTTACGATTTAGGACGGCGTTTCGAAATTCTGCCCGATACTGCTGCGCGCGATATCGCTTTACCCGATATGGCGATTGGCCTTTACGACTGGGCGCTGATTGTCGATCACCATACACAGGTAGTGTCGCTGATAAGCTATCACGATGCAGACGCCCGATATCGCTGGCTCACCAGCCAGCGCGCGCCGACCCGAACGCCCTTCAGGCTTACCTCGGCCTGGCAATCCAATATGACGCGTTGCGAGTATGGCGAAAAGTTTCGTCAGGTGCAGGCCTGGCTGCACAGCGGGGACTGCTATCAGGTCAATCTTTCCCAGCGTTTTCAGGCGAGCTACGAGGGTGATGAGTGGCAGGCTTTCGAACGCCTTAACCGCGCAAATCGCGCCCCGTTCAGCGCCTTTCTTCGTTTACATGACGGCGCCATATTGAGCCTTTCTCCCGAGCGTTTTATCCAACTGGAGAACGGTCATATCCAGACGCGCCCGATCAAAGGTACGCTTCCACGGCTTAACGATCCGCAGGCGGATCGTCAGCAGGCGCAGAAACTGGCCAACTCAATGAAAGATCGCGCCGAAAATTTGATGATCGTCGATTTGATGCGTAACGACATTGGCCGGGTCGCCGTGCCGGGTTCGGTGAAAGTGCCGGAACTGTTCGTCGTCGAACCATTTCCTGCCGTTCACCATCTGGTTAGCACCATTACCGCCCGTTTACCGGACTCGCTTCATGCCACCGATCTGCTGCGCGCGGCTTTCCCCGGCGGCTCCATTACCGGCGCGCCTAAAGTGCGGGCGATGGAAATTATCGACGAACTGGAGCCGCAGCGACGCAACGCCTGGTGCGGTAGCATCGGTTATCTGAGTTTCTGCGGCAGGATGGATACCAGTATTACTATCCGCACCGTCACGGCAACGCAGGGCCAACTCTATTGCTCAGCCGGCGGCGGTATCGTGGCCGATAGCAAGGAAGAAGCGGAATATCAGGAAACTTTTGATAAAGTTAATCGTATCCTGCACCCACTGGAGAACTAATACGTGGATACCAGCCGTCTGACGCTCGATCATTTCTTATCGCGCTTTCAGCTTTTGCGCCCGCAGATGACTCATGAAACGTTGAATCAACGTCAGGCCGCCGTACTGATCCCTGTGGTTCGCCGCCCCCAACCGGGGCTGCTGTTGACCCAGCGGGCTATTCATTTGCGCAAACACGCCGGACAGGTCGCCTTTCCCGGCGGGGCCGTGGACAGTACCGATGCTTCGCTTATCGCCGCAGCGCTTCGCGAAGCGCAGGAGGAAGTCGCCATCCCGCCGCAAGCCGTGGAAGTGATTGGCGTTTTACCGCCGGTAGACAGCGTGACCGGTTTTCAGGTCACCCCGGTGGTCGGCATTATTCCGCCAAATCTCCCCTGGCGCGCCAGTGAAGACGAAGTGTCTGCGGTGTTTGAAATGCCGCTGGCGCAAGCGTTGCAACTGGGTCGATATCACCCGCTTGATGTTTACCGTCGCGGCAATTCGCACCGCGTATGGCTCTCCTGGTATGAGCATTATTTCGTCTGGGGCATGACCGCAAACATTCTTCGTGAGCTGGCGCTGCAAATCGGCGTAAAGCCCTGACTGTACACAACGCCATTCACGTTGCCTCAAGGCGGTAACAATCGCCTCCCCCAAAGAGGCAGCCTGAAGGGCAACGTGTATATACTTAACTTTACGCGCGCAAGACACGACTTGAGATTACTGTCGCAATATTAGTAAAAACGCGGTTATTCATTAGTTTAATTCATGTGAATAGTTAAGCTGATGCCAGCGTTCCCTCTTACACTATGCGCAGTTATAACATCGTAACCGGAAGCCCCGGTTGCCCTGTCAGGAGTATTATCGTGATTAGCCTATTCGACATGTTTAAGGTAGGGATTGGTCCCTCCTCTTCCCACACTGTTGGCCCGATGAAAGCCGGTAAACAGTTCGTCGATGACCTGGTCGAAAAAGGATTACTGGATAACGTTACCCGCGTCGCTGTCGATGTCTACGGCTCGCTGTCGCTGACGGGGAAAGGTCACCATACCGATATCGCCATTATTATGGGTCTGGCGGGTAATGAACCCGCTACCGTGGATATTGATAGTATCCCCGGTTTTATTCGCGACGTCGAAACGCGCGAGCGTCTGTTACTGGCCCAGGGACGTCACGAAGTCGACTTCCCGAAAGATGACGGAATGCGTTTTCACAACGGCAATTTGCCGCTGCATGAAAACGGGATGCAGATCCACGCCTGGCATGACGACACGGTCATTTATAGCAAGACGTACTATTCCATCGGCGGCGGCTTTATCGTTGATGAAGCGCATTTCGGCCAGGAAGCGACGAATGAGGTTACTGTACCTTATCCGTTTAAATCGGCGAAAGAAATGCTGGAGTATTGCAACAGCACCGGCCTTTCACTCTCCGGCATGGTGATGCAAAACGAACTGGCGCTGCATAGCAAGAAAGAGATTGAAGAGTATTTCGGTCACGTCTGGCAAACCATGCAGGCCTGTATTGATCGCGGTATGAATACCGAAGGCGTTCTGCCGGGGCCGCTGCGCGTACCGCGTCGCGCCTCCGCGCTGCGTCGTATGCTGGTTTCCAGCGATAAGCTTTCCAACGATCCGATGAACGTCATTGACTGGGTGAACATGTTTGCTCTGGCGGTGAACGAAGAGAACGCCGCAGGCGGCCGCGTCGTGACGGCGCCAACCAATGGCGCGTGCGGCATCGTTCCTGCGGTACTGGCTTACTACGACCATTTTATTGAATCAGTCAGCCCGGATATTTACACCCGCTACTTCCTGGCGGCAGGCGCTATTGGCGCGCTGTATAAGATGAACGCGTCTATTTCCGGCGCGGAAGTCGGCTGTCAGGGTGAGGTCGGGGTCGCCTGTTCGATGGCGGCGGCAGGCCTTGCTGAACTGTTGGGCGCCAGCCCGGAACAGGTTTGCGTTGCCGCTGAAATCGGCATGGAGCATAACCTGGGGCTGACCTGCGACCCGGTTGCCGGTCAGGTGCAGGTGCCGTGTATCGAGCGTAACGCCATTGCTTCGGTTAAAGCGATCAACGCTGCGCGTATGGCCATGCGTCGAACCAGCGCGCCGCGCGTCTCGTTGGATAAAGTCATCGAAACGATGTACGAGACCGGAAAAGACATGAACGCCAAATACCGCGAAACGTCGCGCGGCGGGCTGGCCATTAAAGTCCAGTGTGATTAAACGCCGTTTCCCCTCCCTTCGCCCATCTGCTACGGATGGGCGAAATTTTTATCTCTTCCTCGTCGACTCCACGTTTCCCCACTACACTTGCTGTGTCGCGGTTGGCTTTTGTCGCCAACGCTTATTGGGCGGCCCGCATGCAAACAGCACAACGGATCATCAATCATTATCGCCGTAATCGTTTCATTGTTTGCACGATTTGTGCACTGGTCACGCTCATTCTTACGCTGAGCATCCGATTTATTTCGGAGCGGAACTTAAATCACCATCGCACGGTTGCATTCGCGAATCATGCCGTTGATGCGCTGGATAATGTGCTGCATCCTCTCCTGGTCGGACGAAACATACTGCTACCCTTACTTGAGCTTCCGTGCGCGACCGCGCATTTGCCGTTGCGTAAGCAAGCCGCCCGCCTGCAAACCATTCGTTCTATCGGGCTGGTAAAAGAGGGAATTCTCTACTGCTCAAGCATTTTTGGCGCCCGTAACACTCCCATACGCCAGCTTCAGCCCGATCTTCCCGCAGCTGGCGATCTGCTGCTACTTTCCACGGACCAATCGTTACTCAAGGGAAGCCCGATCCTCATTCAGTGGTATCCCGCCTCTGCCGATGGCCAGGATGGCGTGATGGAAATTGTGAATATTGACTTGCTGGCGACTATGCTACTTGAGCCGCAGCAGCCGCAAATTACCAGCGCCAGCCTGACGGTCGGCAAACGGCACCTGTTATATGGTCGGGGCGTGGTCGATACTCTTCCGGAATTAAAAAAAGATGAAGAGCGTTACCAGCTTTCATCGCGGCATTTCCCTTTTACTATCAGCGTCAGCGGGCCGTCGGCAGGCGTACTGGCGTTCAAACATCTCCCGACGCAGTTACCGCTGGCCGTATTGCTTAGCCTGTTGATCGGTTATATCGCCTGGCTGGCAACGGCCAGCAGAATGAGCTTTTCCTGGGAGATTAATCTGGCCCTTGCCGAACGGGAGTTTGAGCTATTTTGTCAGCCGTTGCTTAATGCCCGCACGCAGCAGTGTACCGGCGTTGAGATCCTGTTACGCTGGAACAACCCACGCCAGGGCTGGATCTCTCCGGATGTTTTTATTCCTATCGCCGAAGAGCATAACCTGATAGCGCCGCTGACCCGCTATGTGATTGCGGAAACCATTCGGCAGCGGCACTACTTCCCCATCAACCATCAGTTTCATATCGGCATCAATGTGGCGGCAAGCCATTTCCGACACGGCGTGCTTCTCAAGGATCTTAATCAGTACTGGTTTAGTGCGGAACCTGTTCAGCAACTGGTGCTGGAGCTCACGGAACGCGACGCGTTGCTTGACGTTGATTACCGCCTGATGCGCGAGCTGCATCGTAAAGGCGTGAAGTTAGCCATCGATGATTTTGGCACAGGAAACAGCTCGCTCTCCTGGTTGGAAAAACTGCGGCCGGATATTTTGAAAATCGATAAATCCTTCACCGCCGCCATCGGTACCGATGCGGTCAATTCAACGGTGACCGATATTATTATCGCGCTGGGGCAGAGACTGAATATTGAACTGGTTGCGGAAGGGGTCGAAAACCAGACACAGGCACAGCATTTGCGCCAGCATGGTGTGCAAATGTTACAGGGCTATCTCTATGCGAAGCCGATGCCCATTAGCGAATTTCCACAGTGGCTGGCGGGCAGCGCGCCGCCGCCCGCCCGGCATAACGGACAGATTATGTCCGCGATGCCGCATCTATAGACTTGATTCCTGCGTGTGACGTTATTCCTCTTCGTCGTGGGCAGGCTGTTCTTTAACAATCCGAACCAGATCGACACGATAGTCGTTGGCCTCGACAATGGTGATCCGCAGTGGCGGAACATCAATGACATCGCCTACACGAGGAATATGGCCATTAGCGGCGATCACTAACCCCGCGACCGTCGCAATATCGCCCTCTTCGTTCACCAGATGGTCAACTTCCAGCGCCTGCTGTAGCGCATGGAGATCGGTGCCGCCCTTCACTATCCAGCCCTCGGCATCGGCAACGATTTCCGGCGTTTCATCGGCATCCGGGAACTCACCGGCAATCGCTTCCAGCACATCCAGCGGCGTAACCAGCCCCTGCACCACGCCGAACTCGTTAGTGACGATAACGAAACTGCCGCGCGCGCGACGCAAAACGCCTAACAGATTGATAGGGTCAAGCGTTTCCGGCACCACTATCGCCGGGGAAGACGCGGCGATAGCCGCAACGTCCGCGCCCTCTTCCAGCGCCACCAGCAACTCTTTCGCCCGAACGATACCGATAATTTCATCCAGCTCGCCCCGACATACCGGGAACAGGCTATGCGGAGAAGAGAGTAACTGCTGACGGATTTCAGCTACGCTGAGATTCGCATCCACCCAACTAATTTCGCCTCGCGGCGTCATAATGCCGCGCAGGGAGCGCGACGCCAGAGTCAGTACGCCGTTAATCATGTAGCGTTCTTCTTCGGCGAAGGCGCCTTCCGACACCGATATCGCGGCCGGGCTATCCGTCTCATGTTGCGTACTCGCCTGGCGTTTACCGCCCATCAGACGCAGGATAGCGTCCGCAGTACGCGCGCGCAGCGGCAACGTGGACTGATGACGAATAAAGTTGCGGCGCGCAATCTGGTTAAACACCTCGATAACGATCGAGAAACCAATTGCCGCGTACAGGTAGCCTTTCGGAATATGGAAACCAAACCCTTCCGCCACCAGGCTCAAGCCGATCATCAGCAGGAAACTCAGACAGAGCACCACTACCGTCGGATGCTGATTGACAAAACGGGTCAGCGGTTTTGACGCCAGTAGCATCACCGCCATCGCAATCACCACCGCCGCCATCATAACCGGCAGATGGTTTACCATACCTACCGCCGTAATCACGGCGTCCAGCGAGAAGACCGCATCCAGGATGACAATCTGCGTGACTACCACCCAGAAGCTCGCATAGCCTTTACCGTGTCCGGTGTCATGCTCGCGGTTTTCCAGACGTTCATGCAGCTCGGTGGTCGCTTTAAACAGCAGGAATATACCGCCCAGCAGCATAATTAAATCGCGGCCGGAGAAGGTAAAATCCCAGACGGTAAAGAGCGGCTTTGTTAAGGTCACCAGCCACGAAATAATGGACAGCAGCGCCAGACGCATAATCAGCGCCAGCGAGAGCCCGATAAGACGCGCTTTGTCACGCTGCTTTGGCGGCAATTTATCGGCGAGGATCGCGATAAAGACCAGGTTATCGATACCCAGGACAATTTCCAGGACGACGAGCGTGAGTAAACCCACCCAAATTGAGGGATCCATTAATAATTCCATGACAAGCTCCTGCTTAAGGAATGACTAAACGGCGCCCACAACATCTCAAAGGATGCAGGCGGTAACGCAATAAACAAAGTAAGGCTATGGCAAGATATGCCAGATTGACAGGCGCAAAACGGCCAAAGAGTGAAATGACGTCGGTGACGATCCATACAACGGGCTGCTGCCCTATACCCCATTCTAATTAAACGGAAGCTAAACATAACAGAGACAACTGGTTTTTGGCAAAGATTTACCTTCCTTTGCAAAGAGATGTAACCGGGATATTTTACACTTCGAAATTTCTCATTATCGAAAACAAAATTACGGATCTCCATCACACAAAATATTTTTTTCGATATCTAAAATAATTCACGAAAATCATGCGTTTTTCGTTGTAACCCTCATCTGAATCGATTCGCTTGCGGACGGCGATTCAAAAATACATCTGTCAAGTTGATGTGTTGACAATAATAAAGGAGGTAGCAAGTGACCATTGCTATTGTTATAGGCACACATGGTTGGGCTGCAGAGCAGTTACTTAAAACAGCCGAAATGCTGTTAGGCGAGCAGGAAAACGTCGGCTGGATCGATTTCGTTCCAGGCGAAAATGCCGAAACGCTGATCGAAAAGTACAACGCTCAGTTGGCTAAACTCGATACCAGTAAAGGCGTGCTATTTCTCGTTGATACATGGGGAGGCAGTCCGTTTAATGCTGCCAGCCGCATTGTCGTCGATAAAGAGCGCTATGAAGTTATTGCCGGCGTCAACATCCCGATGCTGGTCGAAACGTTTATGGCCCGTGACGACGATCCGAGCTTTGACGAGCTGGTCGCACTGGCGGTAGAAACCGGTCGTGAAGGCGTAAAAGCGCTGAAAGCGAAACCGGTAGAAAAAGCCGCGCCAGCGCCAGTCGCCGCCGCGCCAAAAGCGGCCACGCCGGCAAAACCGATGGGCCCGAATGATTATATGGTTATCGGGCTTGCCCGTATTGATGACCGCCTCATTCACGGTCAGGTCGCTACCCGCTGGACCAAAGAGACCAATGTCAGCCGTATTATTGTTGTGAGCGATGAAGTCGCGGCGGATACCGTTCGTAAAACGCTGCTGACGCAAGTTGCGCCGCCGGGCGTTACGGCGCATGTGGTTGACGTCGCGAAGATGATTCGCGTCTACAATAACCCGAAATACGCCGGTGAACGCGTGATGCTTCTGTTTACCAATCCTACCGACGTCGAGCGCATCGTTGAGGGCGGCGTGAAAGTCACTTCCGTGAACATTGGCGGTATGGCCTATCGTCAAGGTAAAACGCAGGTGAACAACGCCGTTTCCGTCGATGAAAAGGATATCGAAGCCTTTAAAAAGCTCAACGAGCGCGGCATCGAGCTTGAGGTGCGTAAAGTTTCCACCGATCCGAAACTGAAAATGATGGATTTAATTGCCAAAGTGGCGAAATAACCGCCGGCATTTAATTAGCTTTCACACTTAAGATAGCAATAGGAGAAGTACAATGGAGATTACCACTCTTCAGATTGTGCTGGTGTTCATCGTCGCATGTATCGCAGGTATGGAGTCGGTACTTGATGAATTTCAGTTCCACCGTCCGCTGATCGCCTGTACCTTAATCGGCGCCGTTCTGGGGGACATGAAAACCGGTATTATCATCGGCGGTACTCTGGAAATGATCGCTCTGGGCTGGATGAACATCGGTGCTGCCGTTGCGCCTGATGCCGCACTGGCGTCCATCATCTCTACCGTTCTGGTCATCGCCGGGCATCAAAGCATTGGCGCCGGTATCGCGCTGGCGATTCCGCTGGCGGCGGCAGGCCAGGTACTGACCATTATCGTTCGTACCATCACCGTGGCATTCCAGCACGCAGCGGACAAGGCGGCTGAAAACGGCAACCTGACGGCGCTCTCCTGGCTGCACGTTTCTTCTCTGTTCCTGCAGGCAATGCGTATCGCTATCCCGGCGGTTATCGTTGCCATCTCCGTAGGCACCAGCGAAGTACAGGGAATGCTGAATGCGATTCCTGAAGTCGTCACAGGCGGTCTGAACATCGCCGGCGGCATGATCGTCGTGGTTGGTTATGCGATGGTTATCAACATGATGCGCGCAGGCTACCTGATGCCGTTCTTCTACCTCGGTTTCGTCACCGCGGCTTTCACAAACTTCAACCTGGTCGCACTGGGTGTCATCGGCGCAGTGATGGCTATCCTTTACATCCAGCTGAGCCCGAAATACAACCGTGTAGCGGGCGCGCCTGCAGCGGCTGCTGGCAATAACGATCTCGACAACGAACTGGACTAACAGGTGAGCGAAATGGTTGATATGACTAAAACTACCACCGAGAAAAAACTCACTCCGAGCGATATTCGCGGCGTATTTCTTCGTTCTAACCTGTTCCAGGGGTCATGGAACTTCGAACGTATGCAAGCGCTGGGCTTCTGTTTCTCTATGGTGCCGGCGATTCGTCGCCTGTATCCGGAGAATAATGACGCGCGTAAACAGGCGATTAAACGTCACCTGGAGTTCTTTAACACCCACCCTTACGTTGCGGCGCCGGTACTGGGCGTGACCCTGGCAATGGAAGAAAAGCGTGCGAACGGCGCAGAGATTGACGATGGTGCTATCAACGGTATCAAAGTCGGTCTGATGGGACCGCTGGCAGGCGTCGGCGACCCTATCTTCTGGGGTACCGTCCGTCCGGTATTCGCGGCGCTGGGCGCAGGTATTGCAATGAGCGGCAGCCTGCTTGGTCCGCTGCTGTTTTTCATCCTGTTTAACCTGGTGCGTCTGGCGACCCGTTATTATGGCGTGGCTTATGGCTACCGCAAAGGCGTCGATATCGTTAAAGATATGGGCGGCGGCTTCCTGCAAAAACTGACTGAGGGGGCGTCAATCCTCGGCCTGTTTGTCATGGGGGCATTGGTTAACAAGTGGACGCATGTGAATATCCCGCTGGTGGTCTCCACCATCACCGGTCAGGATGGTCAGACACGCGTTACCACCGTGCAAACCATTCTCGACCAGCTGATGCCGGGTCTGGTTCCGCTACTGTTGACCTTTGCCTGTATGTGGCTGCTGCGTAAGAAAGTTAACCCGCTGTGGATTATCGTGGGCTTCTTCGTCATTGGTATCGCCGGCTACTCCGTAGGACTGCTGGGCCAGTAAGGCTGTTGTACACTACCGGGGCCAAACGGCCCCGTTTTTTTATTTCTCTGGAGGATAAATGACTATCACGGACCTGGTGCTGATTCTCTTTATTGCCGCATTATTGGCTTACGCTCTCTACGATCAGTTCATCATGCCCCGTCGCAATGGCCCCACTCTGCTTTCTATAGCCCTGCTCCGCCGTGGTCGCGTAGACAGCGTTATCTTCGTTGGGCTGGTCGCCATCCTTATTTATAACAACGTAACCGGCCACGGAGCGCAGATGACCACATGGTTATTAAGCGCGCTGGCGTTAATGGGGTTTTATATATTCTGGATCCGCACGCCACGGATCATCTTTAAACAACGTGGCTTTTTCTTCGCCAATGTCTGGATAGAATATAACCGTATTAAAGAGATGAATTTATCGGAAGACGGCGTACTGGTGATGCAATTAGAACAACGACGCTTGCTTATCCGTGTACGCAATATCGACGATCTGGAAAAAATATATAAGCTTCTTATTGAAAATCAATAATCTAAGATATAGCCTCAACTATGTTTTTCGAATTTTATTTCGAATCATAATATAGCTAAGGCTATATTTTCTATTGACCAATTGTTATTTAATTTAACGTTTTATTGATGAATAAATCTAAATGAAAATCGTTTTCAATAAGAAGGCAAATAATATTTTAGCGCTGTTGTTTTATATTCTAAAAATATGTTAATGTTGCGCCGTCAATTGGGGAGTAGCCGATTTCCAGACTCCGGAAATGTACGCGTCAACATACTCGTTGCAAAACGTGGCGCGTACGGACCAGCCGCCGCTGGTCAGGCGAGACCATAGGCGCATCAACTGCTGTGTATTTCGTCACAGAATGGCGACATGCATGTTTGCTGGGGGCAGTGATGTGTTTAATGGATACCCCGGTCAGGACGTTGTCATGCACTTTACTGCTACTGTTCTTCTCGCTTTCGGCATGTCGATGGATGCTTTCGCGGCATCAATTGGCAAAGGCGCCACCCTACATAAACCCAAATTCTCAGAAGCATTGCGTACCGGTCTTATCTTTGGCGCGGTTGAAACGCTGACCCCGTTAATCGGCTGGGGGCTGGGGATATTGGCGAGTAAATTCGTTCTGGAATGGAACCACTGGATAGCCTTTGTTCTGCTGATCTTTCTGGGCGGACGCATGATCATCGAAGGTATCCGCGGCGGTAGTGATGAAGACGAAACACCGTTACGCCGCCACAGCTTTTGGCTATTAGTCACGACGGCTATTGCGACCAGTCTTGATGCGATGGCGGTTGGCGTCGGTCTGGCGTTTTTGCAGGTAAACATCATCGCTACCGCATTAGCTATCGGTTGCGCCACGCTTATCATGTCCACCCTCGGAATGATGATCGGTCGCTTTATCGGCCCAATGTTGGGTAAGCGTGCTGAAATTCTCGGCGGGGTCGTACTGATAGGAATTGGCGTCCAGATCCTCTGGACGCATTTTCACGGTTAACGGTTACGCTGCCAGAGATGAAGGTTGAAATCCGTCTGGCAGCTAAGTCCGGCGCTGGCAGCCAGTTGTTCCCACACTTCTGGCCTGGCGCGCCAGGCAAATGGCGTCATTTGCAACAGTGCTACAGCCGCTTCGGCGGTGAGCTGCATGTGATAAGCAAGGCGGGTACTCTGCTGCAATGTGAATCCGTCGAGCTGCTCGGTATACGGCGCATGTAAACGCACCTCATCATAAATGAGCCCTTTTAGTTCCATCAGATGATGCGGCCCCGGCGTGGCGGTAACGACCCAACCACCAGGTTTCACCACACGCGCCAACTCCTGCGCCTTACACGGAGCGTAGATTCTGATCACCGCATCCATTGACGCATCGGCAAAGGGCAGTCGATGGCTTGACGCCACACAAAACTTCACCTGCGAATAGCGTTTCGCCGCCGCTTTGATCGCCGTTTTAGCAACGTCCAGTCCAAACGTGGTGACTCCCGGCAACGCCTCGGCAAAAGCATGAGTGTAATACCCCTCGCCGCAGCCAATATCCAGAATCGCCGTGGCCGACTGATCCAGCCGCTCACGCAACAGGTTAATCACCGCGTCGCGCAGCGGCTGATAATGGCCCGCATCAAGAAACGCTCTCCTCGCCTGCATCATTTCGGCACTGTCGCCCGGATCGCGCGAACGTTTATGCTGTACCGGCAGCAGATTGATGTAGCCCTCTTTCGCCACATCAAACTGATGGCGCTGTGGGCATATAACGCTGTTATTCATCTGCGTAAGCGGCTGATGGCAAAGCGGACAGGTAAACGACATGACAACTCCGGACTGGGGCGCTAAAGGGCGCAAGTGTAACGCGAATTGCGCCCCGGGAAAATCCTTTACGAGCCCGGAACCGCAACGTGGCTGTCATGCATCACCAGAAGGTGATCTGAATCGGCTGGCATACCGTCTGGCTCAATATTTTCCAGCCGCAGCACATCGCCCATGATCTGGCTGAATACGGGCGCAGATACCGCGCCGCCATAATAAGCCCCATTTTGCGGATTATTAATCACCACCACCAGCGCAAATCTGGGGTTACTTGCCGGCGCGACGCCTGCGGTATATGCCACATACTTATCGACGTATTTACCATCATCGCCAATTTTTTTCGCCGTCCCGGTTTTGACCGCAATACGGTAGTCTCTTACTGCGGCTTTTGTTCCGCCGCCGCCAGGCAACGCGACGCTCTCCATCATATGTTCCACCTCGTGCACCAGTTCTTCCGGCATTACCCGCGTGCCGATCACGGGCGGATCAACTTTGGTGATCGATAACGGACGGTAGATACCAAAGCTGCCAATCGTGGCATAAACATGCGCCAGTTGCAGCGGCGTCACCATTAATCCATAGCCAAAAGCGAAGGTAGCGCGATCTAAATCACTCCAGTAACGGCGTTTCGGTAATAACCCGCTACTCTCTCCGGTGAGACCCAGTCCGGTAGGCACGCCGAAACCAAAGCTTTTATAAGTATCCATTAATTTCTGCACCGGCATCGCCAGAGAAAGGTGAGAAACGCCGGTATCGCTGGATTTTTGCAAAATGCCGGTTAATGTCAGTTCCGGATAGTAACCGACGTCGCGGATACGGTGTCCATCGAGAGTAAAAGGATGGGTATCGATAACGCTGTCCGGCTGCACGATGCCCTGCTGTAACGCAGTCATAATGACCAATGGCTTCACAGTAGAACCGGGTTCGAAAGTATCGCTAATCGCGCGGTTACGAAAATCGTCCAACTGCGCGCCTTCACGGTTGTTCGGGTTGAAATCCGGGTAGCTCGCCATCGAGAGAATTTCACCCGTTGGGATGTTAATCAATACGGCAGCGCCGGATTCTGCTTTGTTCCAGATGACGGCGTTATCCAGCGCATCTTCGGTAACCGTTTGCAGACGTTCATCAATGCTAAGCTGAAGTTCATGAGCAGGAACCGGATTCACTTCCGTAATGTTCTCAATAACGTGACCAAATTTATCTTTACGCACCAGCCGGGAGCCCGGTTTTCCCGTCAGTTGCGCGTTAAAGCTCTTTTCAATACCTTCTATTCCCTGCCCGTCGATATTGGTAAAGCCGATCAAATTGGCCGCTACGTGTCCGGCAGGGTAAAAACGGCGCGACTCTTCCCGCAGGTTAATACCCGGTAGATTCAGTTTATCTATCCATTCGGCTTGCTGGGGTGAAACCTGGCGCGCGAGGTAGATAAAACGACCTGCCGGGTTACTGTTTACCCGTTCCGCAAGCGTACTGAGCGACAGATGTAAGGCGCTAGCCAGCGCCTGCCAGCGCTCATTGTAGCCAACTCCACCTTTGCTTATGATAGTCTTCGGATCGGCCCAGACAGCATTAACCGGAACGCTCACCGCTAAGGGTCGCCCTTCTCTGTCGGTGATCATGCCGCGTGGAGAGGCTGTGGTCACTTCACGAAGCGAGCGCATATCTTCTTGTTTCACCAGTTTCGACGGCGTAACAATTTGCAGCCATGCCACCCGCCCTAACAACAATGCCATACTGAGCAGAATGGCAGTGCAAAGTAGTGCAAAACGTATGGGCGTAAAATTACGGGTATCGCCGTCGCTTTTCTTTTTCACCTGATCTCCAGCCGAATCATTTTTCAGGTGATTGATTTAACGGGAAACGGCGGGAAAAACCAGAAAAAACAATGCTAATAACCTCGCGCCTTTGCAACAAATCGCTAACGAGAGTGCATCCAGACACATTTTGAAGGATATTGAATTAAAAAGCCCCGGTTTTAGCGAGGCTTTATATCTGAGGCTGACGCGACAAACGCATCAAATCAGTGGTGTCGATCAGATAGCTGTTACGTTAACAGCAGCCGGACCTTTCTGGCCGTCCTGAATTTCGAACTCAACGTTCTGGCCTTCAGCCAGAGTTTTGAAACCATTGCCCTGGATAGCGGAGAAGTGTACGAACACATCTTTGCTGCCGTCAGCCGGAGTAATGAAGCCAAAACCTTTGGATTCGTTGAACCACTTAACTTGACCTTTAATCTTTGCCATTTGCAAAATTCCTTAGAGTGTTTTCTTTGCCCGTAGGCATAACATAGATAAAACTGAGACATTACTGCTTGAGGCACTAATATAAGGTTCGGCAGAGAAGCGGTATTCAACGTCAACGTGTTTACTCAGGACTTCTTTACTGAAAATGCCACACATAAACAGAACTGTACCTCGTTTAACCCAAAGCCTGTTATCACATACAACGTTAATTATGGCAAGCCATTTTTAAACGTGTCTCGATCCGTCGCACAAATTACGAGAACCTTCACAAATTGACAGCACGTTTATGCAACAAAATTGCGAAAGATATATCCTCACGCGCTGACGGACACCTGACAACGTCACTGCTGAAAAGCCATTTTTCTACCATAGCTCAATAACTTCGCTTCTTCCAGTGCATCAAATCACATTTAAAAGCTGTATTTTTCATATCACTTTTTATGCTGAGTTATGCATAAATTGTCACAATGATAAAAAACACCTTTTAATCAAAATAATAGAAAAGAAAAGCGATTTTCGACACCGCTTTTTGTGATGTTCTGCGTCTTTACAGAATGCCTTAAAATAATGAACAAACAATGACAATCCATAAAGAGAGAGAAACGTTTCGCTTTTAATAGAGAATGAGCGGTATCACAAAATTGACATATATCCATTTGTTATATATATAAAACTATGTTTCATATAAAGCCATATATTATGTAAGGTGTTGATGCTGTAGTATCAGTTGCAAACGGCAACGCGGACAGATCCGACGGGGAAATGGGGCGTATGACACTGGCGCCATTTGCGCCCCGGTAAGCATTATCGTTCTGCAACCAGACGAATGATGTCCTCATCCTCTTTTGGTTCGCTTGCCGCTGTTGCGGGTTCCGCTTCTTTTTCTGGTTCGTTTGCTTCGCAAAGGCGGCGTAACAACGCGTTTTGCCGCTTCTGTTGATCCAATAACGCTTCGAGCAGTTCTATCTGCTCGTTGGCACGGGAACTTGCCCGGTTGACAAAGAACCAGAGCGCCAGCCCCACCACCAGAACCACCATTGATACTATTAAAGATGCAAGAGAAAACGCACCAGAGTTTAAAACGTCGTTCATTTCACCACCTCAATGTAGAGACGTCATTCTACCACTGCTACACGGGAAGGAAATCTCTGGTGTAAAACGTTTACCAGGGAATAAATTTATTGATGGCGCAAATACCGCTGAAAAATTGTACATCCTGATCGCACATGATATTAAACACCTGCGCCCACAGCAACAGGCATACTACCACCACGATGCCGAGAACGACCCATCGAAATTTTTTCACTCCACTCTCCGATCTTACATCTTATGTCGCTAAATTATCATGAGTTACTTAAACCAGGAGTAACTGTAGCGGCATTATATGTTTTTAGGAATGATTCACTTGTTTCAATCAATGTACACGCTACTCTTATTCTAACTAAAAAAGAAAAGAGGTAGTAATGCGTTTGATCATTCGCGCAATTGTATTGTTTGCCCTGGTGTGGATAGGCCTGCTGATGAGCGGCTATGGCGTCCTGGTGGGAAGTAAAGTGAACGCTGCGGGGCTGGGTTTACAGTGCCATTACCTGACCGCACGCGGCACCAGCACGGCGCAATATCTCCATACCAACAGCGGCATTATTGGCTTTTCCGACTGCCCCATTTTCAGAAAAAGCGCCACCGTAGTGGATAATGGCTAAGCGGCAATAAATAATTTCACAGTGAAACTATCACCAATAAATTCTCCTATTTTGGCTGTTGTTTATAAGCACTGTTAAATAATATTTTAATAACCGTTAAATAAGCCGACGGATATTATCTTCTTTTACGATTTCATCCCGCTCTATGTTATAAAAAAAGCAGCTACATTTTTCGCAGCTGCTTTTTTTTAACGTCATGCTAATAACGTTGCTTAGAAGGGGTAATCGTTGTAACCCATTTGTTCAGAAATTTTACGCGCGGCGGCGTGTAACATAGCCACATATTCCTGTAGGCGTTCTTCTGAGAAGCGCAGCGTCGGGAACGAAATGCTTAACCCTGCGATGACTACGCCAAAACGGTCAAATACCGGTACGCCGATACAACGTAACCCTTCTTCCTGTTCTTCGTTATCTTCACCGTAACCTTGCTCACGCACGTCATCCAACAGCGGCAGCAACGCTTCAGTGCTGGTAATCGTACGTCCAGTGCTTTGCTTATACTCTACGCCGTCGAGAATCTGCTTAACCTCATCACGGTCGCGCCAGGCCAGAAGTACTTTACCGATGGCCGTACTGTACAGCGGATTACGACGCCCAATACGTGAGTACATCCGCAGATTGTACATAGAGTCAATTTTATGGATATAGACAATGCTGTCTTCATCCAGCGCGCCAAGATGGATAGTTTCTTTTGTCAGACGAGACAGTTCGCGCATCTGAATGTCCGCACTGCGGATGAGATCAACATTTTGCAAAGCTCGCGCGCCCAGCTCAAACAGCTTTAGCGTCAGAGAGTATTTTTCAGACTCCCCCTCCTGAGCCACGTAGCCCAGCGTTTTCATGGTTTGCAAAAAGCGATAAACGGTGCTTTTCGACATCATGACGCGCTGCGATAGCTCGGTAATCCCTATTTCACGCTCTTCACCCAGCGCCTGCAGAATGCCGAAAACTTTCAGCACAGAAGATACAGAATCAGGCTGCTTATCCAGATCTGCGTTTGCCATTTATCACCTCATTACGAGCGTTTTATAAAATTCAGAACGAGTTTTTATTATAATTTCACGCCAGGTCGCCCGCAATCCATCTTTGCTTACTTCGTTACAAATCTGCGACATAACAACTCAGTATTAATGCTAACATTATTATTCAGCTCATAATTCCCCTTATTACAAAATACTTATGGAAAAAACACGGGCCGATGGCCTGCCCCTCCCGCAGAGATACGGCGCTATCCTGACGATTATTATCGGTATTTCGATGGCGGTTCTGGATGGCGCAATCGCTAATGTCGCACTGCCAACCATTGCGACTGATTTACATGCCTCCCCTGCCAGCTCTATCTGGATTGTCAATGCGTACCAAATTGCCATTGTCGTCTCACTGCTTTCCCTGTCTTTTTTAGGCGACATGTTTGGCTATCGCCGGATCTACAAATGTGGTTTAGTGGTATTTCTGCTTTCATCATTGTTTTGCGCGCTTTCAGACTCGCTGCAGATGCTGACGCTGGCGCGCATCGCGCAGGGATTTGGCGGCGCGGCGCTAATGAGCGTAAACACGGCGCTGATTCGTCTTATCTACCCCCAGCGTCATCTGGGACGAGGTATGGGAATTAACTCTTTTATCGTCGCAGTCTCTTCCGCCGCGGGTCCGACGATCGCCGCGGCGATTTTGTCCATCTCATCATGGAAATGGCTGTTTCTGATTAATGTCCCGTTAGGTATCATCGCGTTAATTCTGGCCATACGCTTTTTACCAGCAAACATCGCCCATGACACTAAGCCGCGCTTTGACTTACCGAGCGCGGTAATGAATGCGCTCACATTTGGCCTGCTGATTACCGCATTGAGCGGATTTGCCCAGGGACAGTCGCTAACGTTGATTGGCGCAGAGCTGTTCGTTCTGGTCGTGGTCGGGTTTTTCTTCGTGCGCCGCCAGCTTTCTTTGCCCGTACCCTTGTTACCCATCGACTTGTTACGCATTCCGCTTTTTTCACTCTCGATCGGCACGTCAATTTGCTCGTTCTGCGCGCAAATGTTAGCCATGGTCTCGCTACCTTTTTATCTGCAAACCGTGCTGGGCCGTAGCGAAGTAGAAACCGGCCTGTTATTGACGCCCTGGCCGCTGGCAACGATGGTGATGGCGCCGCTGGCGGGATACCTGATAGAACGTCTTCATGCCGGTTTGCTGGGGGCGCTGGGAATGGTGATAATGGCAGCCGGGTTGTTTGCGCTGGTCATGTTGCCAGCCTCCCCCTCCGATCTGAATATTATCTGGCCGATGATCCTTTGTGGCGCAGGGTTTGGCCTGTTCCAGTCGCCGAATAATCACACCATTATCACTTCCGCGCCGCGTGAGCGCAGCGGTGGCGCCAGCGGGATGCTGGGCACGGCGCGACTGTTAGGCCAAAGTACTGGCGCCGCGCTGGTAGCGCTGATGTTGAACCAGTTTGGCGATAGCGGTACGCACCTTTCGCTGCTCGCGGCGGCGATCCTGGCGACTCTCGCGGCGGTAGTGAGCGGTTTACGTATTACGCAACCACGCGTTCAGGCGTAAAAAAAGCGCGTCATTCGACGCGCTCAGATTGCTGACGAACCCCATGTTTTTGCATGGGGGTTTTCTTTTGTAGCGACCGCAGGTCGCGATCGCGATATTTTTCAGTATCATCCCATCATCATGAGTTGCTGCCCTGACGGCATTCTCAACCGCCCTGACAACCCTTTCAGCACCATTATCAGCCAGTAAAATAGCGCCAGCAGCGCCATCTTCTTCATATTCTGCGCCGTTGCCGCAAGCAGGCACTGCATCTGCACCTTCATCTGACCACGGTACCGCGCATACCGATGACCATGATGCTGTTTCGCATCCGCGAAGCTGCGCTCCACCGTCTCCTTACGCCGCGCGTACGTCTTTTTACCCCAGGGCGTCAGCCGCAGCGCGTTTGCCTGCTCCTTCGCCTCTTCCCATACGTGCCGCGTTATCGTCTTCTGCATCTGTCTGTTTTTTGTGCATCTCTCCCGCTCCGGGCACCCCGCGCACACCGCTTTGTCCGACCGGTAGTGCCGGTAGCCGTTGCGGTCCGTGGTGCCGTAGTTCAGCGTCTCTCCTGCCGGGCACACATACACGTCCTTCTCCGGGTCATACCGGAACTGCTTTTTCTGGTAATCATTCTGCCCTTTATTCGGCCTCCGGTACCCCGGCACCAGCGCGATACCCATCTCCTGCGTCAGATGACACACCGCCGCCGTGAAGTATCCGGCGTCCACGCCTGCCGCCACCGGCTCCAGTCCGAACCGCTCCGTCTGCCGCTTCAGCCGGGCGATAAACGGCTGGCTGTCGTGCACATTGCCCGGCGTCACGTGCGTGTCCATGATGATGCCGTGCTTCCCGTCCACCGTGCGGTGGTCCAGCCAGAAGAACCCCTTCGGCTTGCCTTCCCGGTGCATGAACCCGCTCTCCGGGTCGGTGGTGCTGACTTTGGTGTTCTTAACGGCGACGGCGCTTTCTGGCGTCTTTTTTACGCCGGGCGGCGGCTTTTTTTCGTGCAGCTTCCTGTCGGCCTCCACCGCGGCGTTCAGCTCTGCGAAGTATTCGCTGACGCCCTCCGGACGCGGCTCATTCACCGCTTTGCGCGGGTTTGCGTTTGCTTTCAGGTGGGTGCTGTCGGTATAGAGGACGCGGCCATTGGCCATGC
Source organism: Salmonella sp. 741265116_PST (assembly GCF_046567715.1). NCBI lineage: Bacteria > Pseudomonadati > Pseudomonadota > Gammaproteobacteria > Enterobacterales > Enterobacteriaceae > Salmonella > Salmonella sp. 741265116_PST. The sequence goes on from NZ_JBKFPH010000030.1 coordinate 32,226, forward strand.
CCTGGCTCAGTGCCTGCGCCACGATATGGTCAAAAATCTGCTGGAAGACATCGCTGCCGTTGAAGCGACGGATGCGGTTCTGACTGAGGGTGGAGGCGTCCGGGACTTTCTCCGTCAGGCTCATGCGCAGGAACCAGCGGTAGGCGGTATTGACCTGGATTTCTTTCACCAGACGGCGTTCGGAGGGGATGCCGAAGAGATAGCCTGGCAGCATCATTTTAATCAGGCGGACCGGGTCGATGGCAGGCCTGCCGTTGTCAGGGCAGTAGAGATGGGCGACGGCGTCACGGATAAATTCAAAGTCGATGGCGGCGTCTATTTTGCGCACCAGATGGTCTTCGGGAACGAGTTCGTCGAGGGTGATGGTTTCAAACTGGTACTGCTGTGGGGAGGGTTCTCTGAGCATGGCGGTCAGTCCGTTTTTTGCACTGACCTTATTAGATCAAAGTCCGGGCTTTTCAGCCAGGACTTTGTCAGCAGTCTGAGCGCGTCATTCGACGCGCTTTTCATACTTGCCAGTGGGCTTATTATTTCAGGTACTCACCGCTACGTAGCGCTTCAATGCGTTTATCAAGCGGTGGGTGCGTCATAAACAGCTCGCTTAACGATTTCGATTTACCGTTAATACAAAACGCCATCATGCTGGTCGCTTCTTGCGGCTCGTAGCTGGTTTTCAGGCGCTGCAACGCGGCAATCATTTTTTCACGGCCTACCAGCTTCGCCGATCCCGCATCGGCATGAAACTCACGGTAACGGGAGAACCACATGGTGATAATGCTCGCCAGAATACCGAAGACCAGTTCCAGCACCGTCGCAACGGCGAAATAGATTAGCGGATTACCGTTACTTCCTTCGCCTTCATCACGGTTGCCGCCCAGAAAACCAGCAGCAACTTGCGCGATAATGCGCGAAATAAAGATAACGAAGGTGTTAACCACCCCCTGAATCAACGTCATCGTCACCATATCGCCATTGGCAATATGGCTGATTTCATGCGCAATGACGGCTTCCGCCTCGTCAGGGCTCATGTTTTGCAACAGACCGGTGCTCACAGCGACCAATGAGGCGTCACGGCGTGCGCCCGTCGCAAACGCGTTAATGTCCGGCGCATGGTAGATAGCAACCTGCGGCATGGCGATACCGGCCTGGCGCGCTTGCGTTGCTACGGTGTTCATCAACCAGCGTTCTCTTTCATTGCGAGGCTGTTCAATAACTTCCCCTCCTACGGATTTTAACGCCATCCATTTGGACATCAGCAATGAAATAAAAGAACCGCCAAAACCAAACAGCAGCGCCATGATCAGCAAGCCTTGCACGCTGCTCGACTGTATCCCTGTCAGGCTCAGAACCAGCCCGAAAACGACCATCACGGCCAGGTTCGTCAGCAGGAAGAGCGCGATTCGCATCATAATTTTCTTTTAACCTCAATTTAACAAAGCGCACTATGCGATTACCCACATCGTATGGGTCTTATGGCCATTTTCAAGCATCACCAGGCGGTAAGTCACGAGAAAAACACAACTTTACATTTTGTAGCATTATCCTGACGACTTCTGCGCTTGTTAAAAAAAAACAGGCACAATTTTTGTGCCTGTTTAGCGTTACTTATCGGCTGCCGCCTGCTCCACTGGTTTTTCTTTTTCAAGATGCGCCAGGTCCAGAGCAATCTTCACCGTTTCATCAAGGTACGGGTCCGGCTCCTGATAATCTTTTGGCAGATCGTCCAGTTTCTTCAACAACGGTTTACCCTCACGTTTAAACCGATCGTTAATACGCGCCAGACGCAGAGCGTCTTCTTCATTGTTCTCTTTCTCACGCTGCGCATAATTCAGAGAGACGATGTTGCGCTTATCCTTCATGGCATTGAAACGTGCAATATCTTTCATGATGTACTGAAACTCAGGATCTTTGGCGATACGCGCGTTGTGTTCTTTCAATAATTCCGGACCAAACGGGGTCAAATCGTCCGATTTCACGTACTTCGCCGCATCAATGCTATCCCACGGCAAGGCGTTATCTTCAAATTTTTCTCCGGTTTCCGTCTCTTCATTGCCGGTCGGCATGATGATATCGGGCGTGACCCCTTTACGCTGCGTACTACCGCCGTTGACACGGTAAAACTTCTGAATGGTGTACTGCACCGAACCCAGCGCAGGCCATTCCGGGCGAAGCATCTGATCGTAAATTCGGTTTAGCGAGCGATATTGCTGTACCGTCCCTTTACCGAAGGTCGGCTCACCGGCAATCAGCGCGCGACCATAATCCTGCATCGCAGCAGCGAAGATTTCCGATGCCGAGGCACTGAAACGATCGACCAGCACCACCAGCGGGCCTTTGTAGTAGACCACGCCGTCGGTGTCGCTATCCTCACGCACTTTGCCGTTATTGTCGCGCACCTGAACTATCGGACCAGAAGGGATAAACAGACCGGAAAGCGAAACGGCTTCCGTCAGCGCCCCACCGCCGTTTGAACGCAGATCGATAACGATGCTGTTAACGTTCTGTTTTTCCAGCTTCTGAAGCTGAACTTTGACATCATCGGTCAAGCCGACATAGAAGCCTGGAATATCCAGTACGCCAACTTTTTCCTTGCCGACGGTTTTCACCGACATTTTAACCGCGCGATCTTCAAGACGAATCCGTTCACGCGTCAGCGTGATGATACGCGTTTTCGTCCCTTTACCAGCCGGCAGTATTTCCAGTCGGACCTTGCTGCCTTTCGGCCCTTTGATCAGCGCCACCACATCGTCAAGACGCCAGCCAATCACGTCGACCATCGGTTTTCCGGCCTGCCCTACGCCGACGATACGATCGCCGACGCTAATCGACTTACTCTTCGCGGCCGGGCCGCCGGCAACCAATGAGTTAATGACAGTATAATCGTCATCCATTTGCAGCACCGCGCCGATACCTTCCAGAGACAGGCTCATTTCGGTATTAAACTGCTCGGTATTGCGGGGAGAAAGATAATTCGTATGCGGGTCGATTTCACGCGCAAAAGCGGTCATCGCCAGCGAGAACACATCTTCACTGTTGGTCTGCGCCAGGCGTCGAATAGCGAATTTGTAGCGACGCGTCAGCGTTTCGCGAATTTCTTTGTCGCTCTTGCCGGTGAGTTTCAGACTGAGCTCATCGAATTTCACTTTACCATCCCACAGCGCATTTAGCTCAGCCTCATCTTTCGGCCAGGGCGCTTTACTGCGGTCCAGGTTAAACGTATCGTTTCCGGTGAAATCCATTGGCCGTTCCAGCACTTTTAGTGCGTACTGGTAGCGTTCAAACCGGCGCTTTTGCGCCAGGTTATAAAGATCGTAAAAAACATCCAGCTTACCGGTGCGCAGCTCATCGCCCAACACGGTTTTCTTTTTCGCAAACTGCTCGACATCGCTCGCCAACAAAACGTTGTGGCTATAGTCGAGAAGATTCAGATAGCGATCAAAAATCTTTGCCGAAAATGCCTCATCCAGATCGAACTGGCGATAATGGGAGCGGGTAAAACGCGACGTTACGCGCTCGCTCACCGTCGCATGTTGCGTCTCTTCCTTTAGTACGGGAATTTGATCGGCACGCGTAATATCTTCCACGGCGAAGGACTGGCCTGCTAATGCAAGCAGGCCAGCTAACGCGGTAAGCCTAAAAAAAGTGTTCATGCCAGGCCTGGCCTCCGTTTCAGAACACCAGGTGTTCTGCGCGTACAATCAAAGACATACCCGAATTCAGCTGTACACGGACACCATCTTTGGTGATTTCTAATACGGTGGCATCCATCGCATTATTACCCGCTTTCACCTTGAGGGACTGCCCTACGGTCAATACTGAAATATCAGAAACCGGCGTGTGCTTCTCTTCGCGAGGCGCACGAGGCGCTTTCGTCGTCGGTTTATCAGCGCGAGGTTTACGTTCAGTGCCTTCTTTACGACGCGCTACCGGGCGAGGTTTACGCTCGCGTCGCGGCGCGTCTTCTTTTTCGCCAGCCGCCGCGGCAGCTTCGCGTTTTTTCGCTTGCTGCTCTGCGCGCTGCGCCTGAACACGGGCTTTGGCTTCTTCAAGCTGCTTACGCGCATGTTCGACATGCTGTTCTTCCAGCTCGCCGCACGGATTGCCATCAAGGTCGACGCGCGTTGCGCCCGGCTTAACGCCGTACAGGTAACGCCAGCTTGAAGTATAAAGACGTAAAGCGGAACGAAGTTGCGTTTTGCTGAGGTTCATTTCGCCCCCAACTCGCTCTACCAGATCCTGAAAAATACCAATTTTCAGCGGGCGAGCTTCGCCTTCCGCACTAAAACAGTGAGGAAAACGCTCGGCCAGAAACGCGATAACTTCTTTACTGCTATTCAACTTAGGTTGATTTTCCATGAAATTTCCTGATTACAACGGACGTAGCCAACAAGCAGCAGGCATGAACAGGCGTCATTATAATGACGCCATCAGTAATTGCTACGTTATCCGTTGATTATCCTGCGACGCTCGCAAAGAATTTTTTGTAATCCGTCGTTGCAAGCACGGTTTCAAGCTGTGCGACCAGCGTACGCAGGCCGTGTTCATCTTCTTCGGTAAAACGGCCAAACGCCGTGCTATCTATATCCAGCACGCCGATAATCCGTTCGCCAACCGTGACAGGCAGCACAATTTCGGCGTTGCTGGCGGCATCACAGGCAATATGGCCGTCAAACGCATGAACATCATCAATACGTTGAACCTTATTCTGCGCTACCGCTGCGCCGCACACGCCGCGACCAACCGGAATCCGCACACAGGCGATTCGCCCCTGAAACGGCCCCAACACCAGCGTATCGCCTTCGAGGAGATAAAACCCCGCCCAGTTCACCTCGGTAAGACGTTCGAACAGTAGCGCGCTGGTATTGGCCAGCGTAGCCAGAAAGCTGGTTTCACCTGCCATTAACGACTGAAAATCGCGGTTTAACGCCGCGTATAGCTCTGTTTTGCTCATTATATAATCACTTCGTGGTCTTACTCCTAAACACAGGCTATTAAAATAAGCATTAAATGCGTTCTTGCTCAAGATTATTCCTGTCATGAGTTAAGATTACATTATTCTAACACTTTGATTCACGATACATGGCTCTGAACACCTCACACGTCACGCCAACAAAAAAGCTAACGATCAGGTCAATTAGCGAAGCGCTGCCGCGCAGCCACTACCAGCGCTGCCCTGAATGCGACATGCTGTTCAGCTTGCCGGAGATGAGCGCTCATCAAAGCGCTTATTGTCCTCGTTGCCAGGCCAAAATTCGCGATGGGCGCGACTGGTCGCTGACGCGGCTGACCGCGATGGCGGTAACCATGCTGCTATTGATGCCGTTTGCCTGGAGCGAACCGCTACTCCATATCTACCTGTTGGGCGTACGCATTGATGCCAATGTGATGCACGGCATCTGGCAAATGACGCAACAGGGCGATCCGTTAACCGCCGCAATGGTGCTCTTTTGCGTAGTGGGCGCGCCGCTTATTCTCGTTTTTTCAATTGCTTATCTGTGGTTTGGCAGCCTTCTCGGCATGAATCTGCGTCCAGTCCTGCTGATGCTGGAAAAACTGAAAGAGTGGGTGATGCTGGACATCTATCTGGTCGGTATTGGCGTTGCCTCTATCAAAGTGCAGGACTATGCCTTTCTGCAGCCGGGCATCGGGCTTTTAGCGTTCGTCTCGTTGGTGGTTCTTAGCATTCTGACTATGATTCATCTGAATGTGGAGCAACTATGGGAACGATTTTATCCGCAGCGCCCTGCTCAACGTGCGGACGAAAGATTGCGCGTCTGTCTTGGCTGCCACTTTAGCGGCTATCCGGATGCGAAAGGACGCTGCCCGCGTTGTCATATTCCGCTACGGTTACGCAGAAAACAGAGTATACAGAAGTGTTGGGCGGCCTTGCTGGCGTCTATTGTTTTTTTGCTGCCGGCAAACCTGCTGCCTATCTCGGTAATCTACATTAATGGCGGGCGTCAGGAAGATACTATCCTGTCGGGCATTATGTCGCTTGCCAGCAGCAATATCGCCGTCGCCGCCGTCGTTTTTATCGCCAGTATTTTGGTGCCGTTTACCAAAGTCATCGTGATGTTTACGCTACTGTTGAGTATCCATTTTAAATGCGAACAGGGACTGCGGACGCGAATTCTGTTGCTGCGTCTGGTGACATGGATAGGCCGCTGGTCGATGCTGGATCTTTTCGTTATCTCGTTAACCATGTCTCTGATTAATCGCGATCAGATTCTGGCTTTTACTATGGGACCGGCTGCGTTTTATTTCGGCGCAGCGGTAATTTTGACTATTCTTGCAGTGGAATGGCTGGATAGCCGCTTACTTTGGGATGCACATGAGTCAGGAAACGCCCGCTTCGAAGACTGAAGCGCAAATTAAAACCAAACGCCGTATTTCACCTTTCTGGCTGCTACCGCTTATCGCGCTAATGATCGCAGGGTGGCTAGTGTGGGATAGCTACCAGGATCGCGGCAATAGCGTGACTATCGATTTTATGTCGGCGGACGGTATCGTACCAGGCCGTACTCCCGTTCGCTATCAGGGAGTAGAGGTCGGCACCGTGGAAGATGTCAGCCTGAGCAAAGATCTGCGCAAAATTGAAGTTCGCGTCAGTATCAAATCAGATATGGAAGATGCGTTGCGCGAAGAGACGCAATTCTGGCTGGTGACGCCCAAAGCCTCGCTGGCGGGCGTTTCCGGCCTGGATGCGTTGGTCGGCGGGAATTACATCGGTATGATGCCAGGTAAAGGCAAGCCCAGAGATCATTTCGTCGCCCTGGATACACAGCCTAAATACCGGCTTAGCAACGGCGATCTGATGATTCATCTCCATGCGCCAGATCTCGGTTCGCTTAATAGCGGTTCACTGGTCTATTTCCGTAAAATCCCTGTCGGACGGGTGTATGACTATTCGATTAACCCTAACAAACAGGGCGTTACGATTGACGTTCTGATTGAGCGACGGTTTACCGATCTGGTGAAAAAAGGCAGTCGTTTCTGGAATGTCTCCGGCGTTGACGCCGATCTAAGCCTGAGCGGCGCGAAGGTGAAACTGGAAAGCCTCGCGGCCCTGGTCAATGGCGCGATTGCGTTTGACTCGCCGGACAATTCCAAACCCGCCGCCCAGGATGACACGTTCGGCTTATATAAAGATTTAGCCCACAGCCAACGAGGGGTAATCGTTAAACTTGAGCTGCCCAGCGGAGACGGTCTGAAGGCGGAATCTACGCCGCTCATGTACCAGGGACTGGAGGTGGGTGAGCTTTCGAAACTGACGCTCAACCCTGGCGGTAAAGTCACCGGAGAGATGACCGTCGATCCCAGCGTTGTTCCGCTGATGCGGGAAAATACGCGTATTGAGTTACGCAATCCCAAACTGTCGCTGAGTGACGCGAATATCAGTTCGTTGTTAACCGGAAAAACCTTCGAGCTGGTGCCGGGCGACGGCGAACCGCGCAGTGAATTTGTGGTGGTGCCGGGTGAAAAAGCCCTGCTGCATGAAGCGAATGCCTTAACCCTGACGCTGACAGCTCCGGAAAGTTACGGCATCGAACCGGGCCAGCCGTTAATTTTACATGGTGTAAAAATTGGCCAGGTCATTGAGCGCAACTTATCCAGTAAAGGCGTGTCATTCACCGTCGCGATTGAACCGCAGCACCGGGATTTGGTACAGGGCGACAGTAAATTCGTGGTCAACAGCCGGGTGGATGTCAAAGTCGGCCTTGACGGCGTAGAGTTCCTCGGCGCCAGCGCCAGCGAGTGGATTGACGGCGGAATTCGTATTTTACCCGGTACGGGCGGGAAGATGAAATCCACCTACCCGCTCTATGCTAACCTGGAAAAAGCGCTGGAAAATAGCCTCAGTGACTTACCAACTACCACCTTAACGCTGACGGCCGAAACGTTACCGGATGTCCAGGCAGGTTCCGTCGTGCTGTATCGAAAATTTGAAGTAGGCGAAGTCATCACCGTTCGCCCACGCGCCAATACCTTTGACATCGACCTGCATATTAAGCCGGAGTATCGCCACCTGTTAACCAGCAATAGCGTGTTCTGGGCGGAAGGCGGCGCGAAGGTGCAACTTAACGGCAGCGGCCTAACGGTACAGGCCTCGCCACTCTCCCGCGCGCTGAAAGGGGCCATTAGTTTTGATAACCTGAGCGGCGCCAGCGCCAGCCGGCACAAAGGCGATAAACGCATTCTTTATGCTTCAGAAACCTCCGCTCGCGCGGTAGGCGGACAAATTACGCTGCACGCGTTCGACGCCGGAAAACTGGCGGAAGGGATGCCAATTCGTTACCTCGGTATTGATATCGGCCAGATCCAGACGCTGGAATTGATCACCGCACGTAATGAAGTGCAGGCAAAAGCCGTACTTTATCCGGAGTACGTACAGACATTTGCCCGCGCCGGGACACGTTTTTCCGTTATTACGCCACAAATTTCCGCGGCGGGCGTCGAGCATCTGGATACGATTCTCCAGCCCTATATTAACGTTGAGCCAGGACGCGGCGCGGCGCGGCGCGACTTTGAACTGCAGGAAGCCACGATTACCGACTCACGCTATCTGGATGGGTTAAGCATCGTCGTAGAGGCGCCAGAAGCAGGCTCGCTTAATATTGGCACCCCCGTCCTGTTCCGCGGTATCGAAGTGGGAACGGTCACCGGAATGTCCCTGGGGTCGCTCTCCGATCGCGTGATGATCACCTTGCGCATCAGTAAGCGTTACCAATATCTGGTGCGTAATAACTCCGTATTCTGGCTCGCCTCCGGCTATAGTCTCGACTTTGGTCTGACCGGCGGCGTGGTGAAAACGGGGACATTTAATCAGTTCATCCGTGGCGGTATCGCCTTCGCTACTCCACCAGGTACGCCGCTGGCGCCAAAAGCGCAAGCCGGTAAGCATTTCCTGTTACAAGAGAGCGAACCGAAAGAGTGGCGTGAATGGGGCACCGCTCTGCCACGTTAAACACCAGGCTCCGGCGTACTCGCGCCGGAGCGTTTTATGCTACACTGCGCGCCTGTTTTTTTGCCGGCGATACACCTGTGGCTCAACACGCTGTCTATTTTCCTGACGCTTTTCTGACGCAAATGCGTGAAGCAATGCCTTCCACGCTCTCTTTTGATGAATTTATTTCGGCCTGCCAACGCCCGTTGCGCCGCAGTATACGCATCAATACGCTTAAAATATCCGTGGCTGATTTCCTTGCCCTAATCGCGCCCTACGGCTGGTCACTCACGCCAATTCCGTGGTGTCATGAAGGATTCTGGATCGAGCGCGATGATGAAGAGGCATTGCCGCTTGGCAGTACCGCTGAGCATTTAAGCGGCCTGTTTTACATTCAGGAGGCCAGTTCGATGCTGCCGGTCGCGGCCCTGTTCGCCGATGATAATCATCCGCAGCGGGTCATGGATATGGCAGCGGCGCCTGGCTCCAAAACCACGCAGATCGCTGCCCGCATGGGGAACTGCGGCGCCATTCTGGCCAACGAATTTTCGGCCAGCCGCGTCAAAGTTCTGCACGCTAATATCAGCCGATGTGGAATCGCCAATACCGCACTGACGCATTTCGATGGCCGCGTATTTGGCGCTGCGTTACCGGAGATGTTTGACGCTATCCTGCTGGATGCGCCCTGCTCTGGCGAAGGCGTAGTACGTAAAGATCCTGATGCGCTAAAAAACTGGTCGCCAGAAAGCAATCTGGATATCGCGGCGACACAGCGGGAACTGCTCGACAGCGCTTTTCATGCTTTACGACCCGGCGGCACGCTGGTCTACTCCACCTGCACGCTAAATCGCCAGGAAAACGAAGAGGTCTGCCTCTGGCTGAAAGAGACCTACGCCGACGCCGTTGAATTTTTGCCGCTGAGTGATCTGTTTCCTGACGCTGACCGCGCCCTCACCCCGGAAGGCTTCCTGCACGTCTTCCCGCAAATTTACGACTGCGAAGGATTCTTTGTCGCACGTCTGCGTAAAATGTCATCCCTTCCAGCCATGCCCGCACCGGGGTATAAAGTGGGGACGTTTCCTTTTACCCCCCTCAAAGGCCGTGAAGCATTACACGTTACCCAAGCGGCCAACGCCGTCGGACTGCTATGGGATGAAAATCTCCATCTTTGGCAGCGTGAAAAAGAGGTCTGGCTGTTCCCGGCAGAGATTGAATCACTGATCGGAAAAGTCCGTTTTTCCCGGCTCGGCATTAAGCTGGCCGAAAGTCATAATAAAGGCTATCGCTGGCAACATGAGGCAACGATAGCCCTTGCCTGCCCGACTCATGCTCACGCGTTCGAACTTTCTGCGCAAGAGGCGGAGGAGTGGTATCGCGGTCGGGATATTTATCCGCAAACACCTCCTGCCGCTGATGATGTCCTGGTGACGTTCCAGCATCAGCCTCTTGGTCTGGCAAAATGTATCGGCGCCAGAATAAAGAACAGTTACCCGCGTGAACTGGTACGTGATGGCAAACTCTTTACTGATAACAGCTAAAAGGCGCACAAAAAAACCGCACTTTTTGACTGGCGCTTTTGCGTACGTTGACTACGCTGAAAAATGGACGGCTAAACTGGTCGTACCACAATTAGCGTATTAACGGAGAGCACGATGATGAAAACCAGTGTGCGCATTGGCGCTTTTGAAATCGACGATGCCGAATTACATGGCGAATCGCCGGGGGAGCGAACGTTAACTATTCCCTGTAAATCCGATCCGGATTTATGTATGCAACTGGACGCCTGGGATGCCGAAACCAGCGTTCCCGCCATTCTCAACGGGGAACATTCCGTTTTGTTCCGTAATCATTACGATCCTAAATCTGATGCCTGGGTTATGCGTCTTGCCTGACTCAAAAAGAACCCGTCGCCAGGCGGGTTATTTATTCTTCCTTTTCTCATTTCCCCCCTGCGCTAACCTCTCCTACACTATCGTGTAAAGTAGTTAACATTGAGGATGTAATGTTCGCACTGGTACTTTTTGTATGTTACCTGGATGGAGGATGCGAGGATATTGTCGTGGACATCTACGATACCGAGCAGCAATGTCTTTATTCGATGGACGATCAACGGATTCGCCATGGCGGCTGTTTTCCGGTAGAGGATTTTATCGACGGCTTCTGGCGACCTGCGCAGCAATATAGCGATTTTTAACCCTGGTCGCTGATACCGCTATTGTATCCGCGCTAACGTCAATTGCCCGCCAAATACCGCGCCCGTATCAATATAGTGTATGTTGGCGAAATCCATGCGCCGACGCAACGGCGTATGGCCAAACCAAAAATGATCGGCACCGCTAATCCCGCCGCGCTTATTTATGAGTCGTTCGCGGCTCCAGAGAACCTGATGTAAATCGACCTTTTTTTGCCATTGATAGGTTGACGCTGGATAATCTGCATGAGCGATCACATGCGTGCTATGGCGGCAGCGAATTTCCAGTATCCAGGGCAGCCGCTGACAAAGGATAAAAAGCGCTTCAGCTTGCGCAGCGTGTTCAGCCGTCAGGCGGGTAAACCAGTCGCCACCATTCATCAACCACAGCGTCGACGGCATTGAGGCCCGCGCATCCAGCGCCATTTGTTCATGATTGCCGCGAACCGCCGTCATCCAGGACTCACGCAGTAAAGCCAGGCAACCCAGGCTGTCCGGGCCTCTATCAATGAGATCGCCCACAGAAACTAACAAGTCTTGTTGCGGATCAAATCGACACTCACGTAACCTTTTCATTAACATTGAAAAACAGCCGTGAATATCGCCGACCACCCAGACATGCCGCCAATTCTTTGCCTCTATTCGCTGATAAATCTCTTCAGGCCGCATCATGTTTTTCCTGTCGTTCATTACCCAGGACAGATATAAAAAGATAGCGTGTGCAGATTTTTTTTGCTTAGAGCCTATCCCACCAGGCGTTATTGGCGCAGCCAGTTTGGACACGGACAGCGCGCAAAAACCGGAGCGTACACGTAGTACGTGAGGTTTGACTCGCTACGCTCGCCCTTCGGGCCGCCGCTAGCGGCGTTCAAAACGCTAACGCGTTTTGGCGAGCACTGCCCAGGTCCAAAATGGCAAGTAAAATAGCCCTAATGGGATAGGCTCTTAGTAAACGTACACTGTTGTAAATAGCAAATTTCATCAGTAGCGAGTAAATGCTTTGTTATCATCGCAATAAAATATAACTGGCTGCGCCAGGGGAGTGTTATCCCCTGGCGCAGCGAGCTACTCACTATCGCCTGTTCACATTCAATATTATCCCTCCTTAAAAACATATCGGAAACATAAACCACATCACCTCAGCACACGATATAGCACACTCTTTAGCGGAGTGATCCTCAAGGCAAACCAGCGCCAATGCGGGTGTAATTACCGTGGCGACCATCGCCCCCACAAACAGGAGCAGCACAATTTTTTTTAAAGGCGGCATAACCTCTCCTGACAGTTAACAGACCATTAATCCTTATCGAGACATCATCCGTGCGCGGATATCATAGACTTAACAACACGCGGCGTTACAAAAAAGCTGTCTGGTTATGCCGGTATTTAGAGTAATAACAATTATTTTAAATTTTAAGAGTATCCATTTGATTTTTATATTAAAATAAATATGACGACGTTTTGTTAAAAGCGTCGCCATAAAAATGAATATATAGTTTCAGAAAATCTGCTATTAATTCATATGGTTAATAGCAGTATTGTGTTTGCTATCTTCAGGAGGCATTCTGAAGATACTTATTCGCGATATTTTCTATAGTTAGCTGAAATTGTTGTGGCGTCGGCATCGTCCCCTTATTAAACAGCGGCGTAACCTCTTTCATAACGATTTTCTCAGCATACGCTTTAAAAGACACCTGCTGATTATGATTTATAAACATATGCGGATATTTAATGCTCGCTGCAGCAATGAGGGGGACGACAAAAGGATTCGCCCCTGCCCCACCTGGAGTAAACACGCCGTTTTTTATCTCGCCAGGTAGCCCCGCATTCTGCGCAGCCTCTCCTATCTCTTTCAGAAAGGGGGTAATACTGACCCCTTTACTGATGAGTAATTTACAACAGTGATCTTTATTATTACTGTACACGGCTGATAACATGGCTTCGCATGTCTGACGAGCATAGGCCGGATCTTTACTCGCATTACCTTTGATATCCAGGCTATTGAGCTTTTGCAGCATAAAATCTTTAACAGTTTTACTGGTTAATACTGCCCTACCCTCAGAGGCGCTCCCACGATGAAAATGGCTAGTCGGTATGTCTGTTTGCAGATGCAGGCTCAAGCGATCTGACAGACTCGTCGACAGGCTGATAAAGCTATTTCTAACGGCAGTAATACTTTTTGCAAAAATGTCCTTCTCCGTTGTTTTTTCTTTTACTGGTTCAACGTCACTTCTATGGATTCTGTAGGGCTGGGTGGATAGTGTTATGTTAGTCACGGTAGTTCTCCTTTTGGATACCTATGCATAGCTACACTTTGTTTATATTTCTTGCTTTCAAAAAATAGCCACCTTCTCCACAACCATTTTTACTCATTGATCTTTATAAATTTTATTTTCCTGATGAATTTTGTTCTTCTGTCACTTAGCCTGTTTTTTTTTCGGCGCAAGGTGATCGACTTTTATCGAGGAACATTTTTATCGGGACAATCCTGAACAGGTAAAACATCACTTCAATTCAACTGCTGCGTCACACAAAACATTCATGAATATTATTATTTATGCTGATGTTGTTACAATTTTGCCCCCATTCAAACGCTGACTGTCAATTATCCTGCCAGCGAGTTAGCCGCGTTTTCAAAACCTATAACGTCGCCACGCCAAACCTCTCCGCCACTGTAATCCTTATCTAAACATCAATTAATTAACTGATTTTTATATATTATGACTTTTCATGGCGTTCAGAAAAACTACAAATGAAATGGATTGACTCATCTATTAGTGGTCAAAAAGCGCTCTACAAGAAATAATCAGTAACAATTGCAACACTATCCCAATCATAACGTAAACTATATGATACCAGACGATTATTATTGCTTTTAGGTAACATCTTTGTATAGCTGCTTTTAAGCAACAATACTCTAACACAACACACAACATTATAACTTACAATAGATTAACAAATGGAATTACAGCTTATGCTTAACCACTTTTTCGAGCGCGTCAGAAAGGATGCAAATTTCAACGCATTTCTAATCGATCTGGAATATAATAATATCGCTTATTACATCTATTTTGTTGCTACCGGTAATGTGAAAATTATCACTCATGCAGGCCACTTCATTTCCATTAAAAGCAATAGAAAGCTGATTAAAGTCAATTCAACACCGAATACGGAATTAATAAAATTGACTTCAGCTAAACACTTTTCGAGGGAGCATTCCTATGAAAAGTACTGTACTGATCTGGCAACAGCAGGCGTTTTTAAATGGATTGTTGAATTAAACCAAAAAACTCGACAATACTGGTCGAAAGACAACAAATTATTATATATAGAAAATGTGGTCATGCCGCTTTAACAAGCCAGGGTAATAATAAAGTCAGTCGTGACATCCGGCGTGTTACGACTGCGGGTTATCCATTTAGAGACCATAATGAGAGTCTGACTGCGAGAGTTACCCTGTGCAGCCCAACCGACGCGGCAACGTTTGACACGATTCTCGGCAACAGCATCTCCTGGAGTAGGAGAAATGATTTTCAAAGCGATATCGACTAAAAGCTCAAAATATTTGTCTGCTATTTATATTCTATCTAATTAATACCCTCCAGGAAGTGTGGCATAATTGCAGAATCTGTCAGGATTCCGGGAACATACCGGAGCGTAATCGAAAAACCATCTGGAGATGTATGAGCAAGGATGAAATCAGTTATCAAATTCTTTACCGGTACTCTCTGGAAAAGCTGTACAGTACCCTTACCAGAAGAGTCGATAACATGCTGTCATTCGCCCTCGTTTTTCTCGGGGTCGGCGTCACCATAAACGTCGGGAGTCCCTTTATTCTGGGGCCAGGCATTGTGGGTATCGCCATACTAAAAAGAGTACTCCGCTTCGGCACGCGATCAGCACAGGCCGACCGGCAGTCCCGCGCCTGGCTGAAACTTTTTAATACTCAGCACCGCTTTCCTTCAGATAAAACACTGTTCCTTACCTTCACATCGCTTGAGCAAGACGCGAGCGAAGCATGGTCCATGCTTATTGGTCCTGCCATCGTCATGACTGAGACCGCCCTCGGAAAAACGCCCATTGAGCCATTGACGGCGGGGGAAAAACTCTGTGCATTTTTGAGTGGCGCGACGAAATCCCAGCCAGCAGATCGCAATTGACCTGTCTTCTAAACGCCTGTGCCATACCACAGAGATTTAGTATAAAATTAATTAATGGAGTACTAACGCTGTCAGCAGGTTTCTCTGAGTGAAAGATTCGTATTATACGCATAGCCCAGTTTACAGTTTATATACCCTTCATACTTCAAGTCGCTTATGTGTTGGCTACGCTCACTCACCCCAGTCACATA
>NZ_JBKFPH010000031.1:0-46218 GCF_046567715.1 Salmonella sp. 741265116_PST
TTTGAACGTTGCGCAGCAACGGCCCGTAGGGTGGCGGGCAGGACGCCCGCCATAAACTGCCAGGCATCAGACAAGTGAAGAAGCCCGTCCGTCAGGACGGGCTTTTTTGTGTGTGTGGTAACTGTAAAAATGTAGGCCTGATAAGCGCAGCGCCATCAGGCAACCTGCACCGCCGGATGGCAGCTTCGCCTTATCCGGCCGGCATGCACTTATCAGACAGCGCTGCTACTCACGGATAAATTAAATTCAACAATGGATACGGTTTCCCAAGATCGTCGACCTCCGAACGTCCCGTCACCTTAAATCCCATTTTCTTATAAAATCCAACAGCTTGTGTATTCTGCTCGTTAACATTGGTTGTCAACCCCGGCGCCAGTGTTAACGCATGTTCAACCAGCATCTTACCGATACCCTGGCCACGCACGTCCGGATCGACAAACAGCGCATCCATATGTTCACCGGTAAGCAGCATAAATCCTACCGGCTCATCCTGATCGGTCACGGCAACCCATAGTGGCGCTTCTGGCAGAAAATCGCTCACCAGCTCTTCCAGTTCGGCCCGATAAGCGTTTGACAGAAAATCGTGCGTGGCATCGACTGAGCGACGCCAGATCGCAATCAGTTTTTCCCCTTCCTCATGCCTTGAACGGCGAATGTTAATCATCATCTTCACTCCTTTTTTGCTTACTTCTATTCTAATGCAAATGCTGTCGTGAAACTTTCTCACCTTGAACTTGCAGACTCGACATTCGCCTGATTTCTGAGTATCTTCAGCTATCTGGATGTCTAAACGTTTAAACGTATGTCGTGAGGTTATCAGGTTATGCCGATTCGCGTGCTGGACGAGCTACCCGCCGTCAATTTTTTACGTGAGGAAAATGTCTTCGTCATGACGACTTCTCGCGCATCAGGTCAGGAAATTCGCCCGCTGAAGGTTCTTATCCTTAACCTGATGCCGAAGAAGATTGAAACGGAAAATCAGTTTCTGCGCTTGCTATCGAACTCGCCATTGCAGGTCGATATTCAACTACTGCGGATAGATGCCCGCGAGTCGAGGAACACGCCAGCCGAGCACCTGAACAACTTTTACTGTAACTTCGACGATATCTGCGATCAGAACTTTGATGGGCTTATCGTGACCGGAGCGCCGCTGGGTCTGGTGGAATTTAATGACGTGGCTTACTGGCCGCAGATTAGGCAGGTGCTGGAATGGGCGAAAGATCACGTTACTTCGACGCTATTTGTCTGTTGGGCCGTTCAGGCCGCACTCAATATTCTTTATGGTATCCCTAAGCAGACCCGTACAGATAAACTTTCCGGCGTCTATGAACATCACATCCTTCATCCTCATGCTCTGTTGACACGTGGTTTTGATGATTCGTTTCTTGCGCCACACTCACGCTATGCCGATTTCCCGGCGGCGCTGATACGGGATTATACGGATCTTGAAATTCTGGCCGAAACAGAAGAGGGGGATGCGTACCTGTTTGCCAGCAAAGATAAACGTATTGCGTTTGTCACCGGTCATCCTGAATATGACGCTCATACGTTAGCGGGTGAATATTTTCGTGACGTTGAGGCCGGGTTAAATCCGGAGATTCCGTACAACTATTTCCCGAAAAACGATCCGCAAAACATACCGCGCGCAACCTGGCGCAGCCACGGTAATTTACTGTTTACTAACTGGCTCAACTATTATGTCTACCAGATTACGCCATATGATCTGCGTCACATGAATCCAACTCTGGATTAATCTTCTGCTCCTGACGATCCTAAAGCGTTTCAGCATGTTGAATCAGGCACCTTCGGGTGCTTTTTTTATTTCCGAAACGCACCTCATCATGTAATTAAATTTAATTTATATTGTTATCAATAAGTTAATTCACAATTAAATTAAAAATGGAAATTGTTTTTGATTTTGAAATTTAATTGAGTAGTCTTAGTTGTGTTGAACGAAAAGCGCACAGTGATCCTTCGTTCGCATTGGGGATGTATCTGGATCAACAACGAGGAGCTGCATGATGAATCCACAGGCAACCACAACTGATGAGTTAACCTTTACCAGGCCGCAAGGCGAGCTGGAAAAGCAAGTCCTGACCGCTGAGGCAGTCGAGTTTTTGACGGAGTTAGTCACCCGTTTTACGCCAAAACGCAATAAACTCCTGGCTGCACGTATCCAGCAACAGCAGGATATTGATAACGGTAAGTTGCCTGATTTTATTTCGGAAACCACTTCCATTAGAGAAAGTAATTGGCAGATTCGTGGTATTCCGGCGGATTTACAGGATCGCCGAGTAGAAATTACCGGGCCGGTTGAACGTAAAATGGTGATTAATGCCCTGAACGCAAATGTGAAAGTGTTTATGGCGGATTTTGAAGACTCGCTGGCGCCGGACTGGAATAAAGTTATTGATGGTCAAATCAACCTGCGTGATGCGGTGAACGGCACCATTAGCTATACCAACGAAGCCGGAAAAATCTATCAGCTCAAGCCCGATCCGGCCGTATTGATTTGTCGTGTACGTGGTCTACATCTGCCAGAAAAACATGTTACCTGGCGGGGGGAAGCCATTCCTGGCAGCCTGTTTGATTTTGCTCTGTACTTTTTCCACAACTATAAAGCGCTGCTCGCTAAAGGTAGCGGCCCGTATTTTTACCTGCCGAAAACGCAAGCCTGGCAGGAAGCAGCCTGGTGGAGTGAAGTTTTCAGCTACGCCGAAGACCGCTTTAACCTGCCGCGCGGTACGATCAAAGCGACCCTGTTGATTGAAACGCTGCCTGCTGTTTTCCAGATGGATGAGATTCTTCATGCGCTGCGTGATCATATCGTCGGTCTCAACTGTGGTCGCTGGGATTATATTTTCAGCTATATCAAAACGTTGAAAAATCACCCGGATCGCGTCTTGCCGGACAGGCAGGTGGTAACGATGGACAAACCGTTTCTGAGCGCCTACTCGCGCCTGCTGATCAAAACCTGTCACAAGCGCGGCGCGTTCGCGATGGGCGGTATGGCGGCGTTTATCCCGAGCAAAGATGTTGAACGCAACAATCAGGTCCTTGCCAAAGTGAAAGCGGATAAAGCGCTGGAAGCGAACAACGGCCACGACGGCACGTGGATTGCGCATCCCGGGTTGGCGGATACCGCAATGGCCGTCTTTAACGAGGTACTGGGCGAGCACAAAAATCAGCTGTTCATTACCCGTGATGAAGATGCGCCGATTACCGCTGAGCAGTTACTGGAGCCATGTGAAGGCGAACGCACAGAAGCGGGAATGCGCGCCAATATTCGCGTGGCAGTGCAGTACATTGAAGCGTGGATCTCCGGCAATGGCTGTGTACCGATTTACGGTCTGATGGAGGATGCCGCGACGGCGGAAATCTCACGAACCTCTATCTGGCAGTGGATTCACCATGAGAAAACGCTGAGCAATGGAAAACCCGTAACGAAAGCGCTTTTCCGCGAAATGTTGGCGGAAGAGATGCGGGTAATCCAGGACGAACTGGGCGAGCACCGCTACAGCAGCGGGCGCTTCGACGATGCCGCACGTCTGATGGAGCAAATCACCACCTCAGATGACTTAATCGACTTCCTCACCCTGCCGGGCTATCGCTTACTGGCTTAATTCACCACATAACAATATGGAGCATCTGCACATGAAAACCCGTACTCAACAAATCGAAGAATTACAGAAAGAGTGGACACAACCGCGCTGGGAAGGCATCACCCGCCCGTACAGCGCGGAGGAGGTGGTGAAATTACGCGGCTCGGTTAACCCGGAATGCACGCTGGCGCAGCTCGGCGCCGCGAAAATGTGGCGGTTGTTGCACGGTGAAGCGAAAAAAGGCTATATCAACAGCCTTGGCGCGCTGACCGGCGGTCAGGCGTTGCAGCAGGCGAAAGCCGGTATTGAGGCGATTTATCTTTCAGGCTGGCAGGTGGCGGCAGATGCCAACCTGGCATCCAGCATGTATCCGGATCAATCGTTGTACCCGGCAAACTCTGTTCCGGCGGTGGTGGATCGGATCAACAACACTTTCCGTCGTGCAGATCAGATCCAGTGGGCATCCGGTATTGAACCCAACGATCCGCGCTATGTGGATTACTTCCTGCCGATCGTTGCTGATGCGGAAGCCGGTTTTGGCGGCGTTCTGAATGCCTTCGAACTGATGAAATCGATGATTGAAGCCGGTGCAGCGGCCGTTCACTTCGAAGATCAACTGGCGTCGGTGAAGAAATGCGGCCATATGGGCGGCAAGGTGCTGGTCCCCACGCAGGAGGCGATTCAGAAACTGGTTGCTGCGCGTCTGGCCGCTGATGTGGTGGGCGTCCCGACGCTGGTGATTGCGCGTACCGATGCGGATGCGGCAGATCTGATCACCTCCGACTGCGATCCCTATGACAGCGGTTTTATTACCGGCGAACGCACCAGCGAAGGTTTTTACCGCACCCATGCGGGCATTGAGCAGGCGATCAGCCGCGGTCTGGCGTATGCCCCGTATGCCGATCTGGTATGGTGCGAAACTTCTACGCCGGATCTCGAACTGGCGCGTCGTTTTGCCGATGCTATCCACGCGAAGTATCCGGGCAAACTGCTGGCCTATAACTGTTCGCCGTCCTTCAACTGGCAGAAGAATCTGGACGACAAGACCATTGCCAGCTTCCAGCAGCAGTTGTCGGACATGGGTTACAAATACCAGTTTATTACCCTGGCGGGCATCCACAGCATGTGGTTCAACATGTTCGACCTGGCGCATGCATACGCTCAGGGCGAGGGCATGAAGCATTATGTTGAGAAGGTTCAACAACCCGAGTTCGCCGCGGCGAAAGATGGCTACACCTTTGTTTCCCACCAGCAGGAAGTGGGTACTGGTTACTTCGACAAAGTCACCACCATTATTCAGGGCGGCGCGTCATCCGTTACCGCGTTAACGGGTTCCACCGAAGAATCGCAGTTTTGATTGATGCCCGGTGGCGCTGTGCTTACCGGGCCTACAGATAGCGTAGGCCGGATAAGCGAACGCGCCATCCGGCATGACGTGGTGCCGGATGAGGGAAAAAAATGCCGCGTGGCCTGGAATTACTGATTGCTCAAACCATCCTGCAAGGCTTTGACGCGCAGTATGGTCGATTTCTGGAAGTGACTTCCGGCGCGCAGCAGCGTTTTGAACAGGCCGACTGGCACGCCGTCCAGCAGGCGATGAAAAGCCGTATCCACCTCTATGATCATCATGTGGGTCTGGTGGTGGAGCAACTGCGCTGTATTACCGATGGCAAAAGTACCGACGCGGATTTCCTTTTACGCGTTAAAGAGCATTACACCCGGCTGTTGCCGGATTACCCGCGCTTCGAGATTGCGGAGAGCTTTTTCAACTCCGTTTATTGCCGGTTATTTGACCACCGCTCGTTAACACCCGAGCGGTTGTTTATTTTCAGTTCGCAACCGGAGCGTCGCTTCCGTACTATCCCGCGCCCGCTGGCCAAAGACTTCTTTCCCGATCACGGTTGGGAGCCGCTGTTGATGCGCATACTCAGTGACTTACCGCTGCGTCTGCCCTGGCAGAATAAAAGCCGGGATATCCGCTATATTATCGCGCACCTGACTGAAACACTGGGCGAGGACGCGCTACCTCGCTGCCATGTCCAGGTGGCGAATGAGTTGTTTTACCGTAATAAAGCGGCCTGGCTGGTAGGTAAATTAACCACACCTGACGGTACGCTGCCGTTTTTATTGCCGATTCATCGTACTGATGAGGGGGAACTGTTTGTCGATACCTGCCTGACCACCACGGCAGAAGCGAGCATTGTGTTTGGTTTTGCCCGCTCTTATTTTATGGTGTATGCGCCGCTGCCTGCCGCGCTGGTTGAGTGGTTGCGTGAAATCCTGCCGGGTAAAACCACTGCCGAACTGTATATGGCGATTGGCTGCCAGAAACATGCGAAAACCGAAAGCTACCGCGAATATTTATGTTATCTGGCTGAAAGCGATGAGAAATTCATTGAGGCGCCTGGCATCCGCGGCATGGTGATGCTGGTGTTTACCCTGCCAGGTTTCGACCGGGTATTTAAAATCATTAAAGACAAATTCGCCCCGCAGAAAGAGATGTCTGCCGCCCATGTGCGTGCCTGTTATCAACTGGTAAAAGAGCATGATCGCGTCGGTCGTATGGCGGATACCCAGGAGTTTGAGAATTTCGTGCTGGATAAACGGCAAATCGATCCGGCGCTGATGGCGCTGTTACGACAAGAAGCGCCAGAGAAGATTACCGAGCTTGGGGAACACATCGTCATTCGCCATCTCTATATTGAACGTCGCATGGTGCCGCTCAATATCTGGCTGGAACAGGTAGAAGGCCAGCAGTTGCGCGATGCGATAGAAGAATATGGTAATGCGATTCGCCAGCTTGCCGCCGCTAATATTTTCCCCGGCGATATGCTGTTTAAAAACTTTGGCGTTACCCGTCATGGTCGCGTGGTGTTCTACGACTACGATGAAATTTGCTACATGACGGAAGTGAATTTCCGCGATATTCCGCCAGCGCGTTATCCAGAAGACGAACTGGCCAGCGAACCCTGGTATAGCGTCTCGCCGGGTGATGTTTTCCCGGAGGAGTTTCGCCACTGGCTGTGTGCCGATCCGCGTATCGGGCCATTGTTTGAAGAGATGCATGCCGACCTGTTTCGCGCCGATTACTGGCGCGCGCTACAGACGCGTATTAAAGAAGGGCATGTAGAAGATGTGTATGCCTATCGTCGTCGCCAGCGCTTTAGCGTGCGTTATGAAACCGACCGTAGGCCGGATAAGGCCTTTGCGCCGCCATCCGGCAATGTACGCCGTGCCTGATGGCGCTGCGCTGATCAGGCCTACAAATCAGTCCCAACCCTTGCTTATCTAAACCCACCATAGGCCAGCGTCACCTCTTTCGCCGCTTTAATCGCCATGGCGCCAAACTCGGTCACGCGATCGTCGGTAATACGCGAAATGGGTCCGGAGATGGAAATCGCAGCAAACGGCTCGCGGTGCTCGTCATAAATACACGAGGCCACGCAGCGCAGACCGAGCGCATGTTCTTCGTCGTCAAAGGAATAGCCGCGCTTGCGTGTTTGGGCGAGGTCATCTTTCAGATGCAGCGGTGACACCAGCGTCGCATGGGTATAAGCGTGCAACCCCTTGCGGTGCAGCAGACTGGTAACCTGTTCCTCACTGAGCTGTGATAAAAACGCCTTGCCCGCGCCAGAGGCGTGCATGGGCAGCTTGCCGCCAATAGGGGCGGACATGCGCATCAGCTGCGTACACTGCACCTGGTCGATAATAATGGCCTGATGGTCGCTCTGGTCGAGTACGGCAAGGTTTACCGTTTCGCCGGAGTCCTCCATCAGCTTGCGCAAAATCGGATGGACAATCGCCAGCAGATTACGGCTCTGTAAGAAGCTGCTGCCGACGATAAACGCGTGTGCGCCTACGGCCCAGTGGCCCAGCTCACCAACCTGGCGGACAAAACCCTGTTGCTGCATGGTGGTGAGTAGACGGTGAGTCGTGGAATTAGGCAAACCCGCCTGTTGCGCCAGTTCGGTCAGCGCCACGCTGCCGTTGGACTCGGCAATCCACTCCAGCAGCTTCAGACCGCGAGTTAAAGACTGAACCTGCCCGGTTACGGGTGCAGTGGTAGCGGCAGGTTTTCTCCCGCGTTTCGCGGGAACAGGGGCAACCATGGCAGACTCCTTTTTCTGTATCGTGGAAATCATTTTCGTTTTATTCAATTATAATGCAAGAGTTCCTGAACTGATCGGATGAGTGACATCACAGGATGCCCGATGGCGCTGCGCTTATCAGGCCTACGCTTTGGGAGCCGCCAAAGTAATTTGTAGACTGATAAGGCGCTTGCGCCGCCATCCGGCAAAGCGACAGAAGTGGGTGGCAAGCTGAACATGTCTCATGTTGCCCGTTGTTCTCTTTTCCGCCAGCACGCTTTGTGCCAGTATGGCTCGTTACGTGGAGCGTTGTCGGGAGCGAGTGTGAGCAGCAAAGTTGAACAACTGCGTGCGCAGTTAAATGAACGTATTCTGGTGCTGGACGGCGGTATGGGCACCATGATCCAGAGCTATCGTCTACATGAAGAAGATTTCCGCGGGGAGCGCTTTGCCGACTGGCCCTGCGACCTGAAAGGCAACAATGACCTGCTGGTACTCAGCAAGCCGGAGGTGATCGCCGCTATCCACAACGCCTACTTTGAGGCTGGCGCGGATATCATCGAAACCAACACCTTTAACTCGACAACCATTGCGATGGCGGATTACCGGATGGAATCCCTGTCGGCGGAAATTAACTATGCGGCGGCCAAACTGGCGCGCGCCTGCGCCGATGAATGGACGGCGCGAACACCAGAAAAACCACGCTTTGTTGCGGGCGTGCTTGGTCCAACTAACCGCACGGCCTCCATTTCGCCGGACGTCAACGACCCGGCGTTTCGTAATATCACCTTCGATCAGCTGGTGGCGGCCTACCGTGAATCCACCAAAGCGCTGGTGGAAGGTGGCGCAGACCTGATTCTGATTGAGACCGTCTTTGACACCCTGAATGCGAAAGCGGCGGTGTTTGCGGTGAAAGAAGAGTTTGAAGCGCTGGGCGTTGATCTGCCGATCATGATTTCCGGCACCATCACCGACGCCTCTGGTCGTACCCTCTCCGGCCAGACGACCGAAGCCTTTTATAACTCGCTGCGCCACGCCGAGGCGCTCACTTTTGGCCTTAACTGCGCGCTGGGGCCAGATGAACTGCGCCAGTACGTCCAGGAACTGTCGCGGATTGCCGAATGCTACGTCACCGCGCATCCGAACGCCGGCCTGCCGAACGCTTTCGGCGAGTACGACCTCGACGCCGACACCATGGCGAAACAGATTCGCGAATGGGCGGAAGCGGGCTTCCTGAATATCGTTGGCGGCTGCTGCGGCACTACGCCGGAGCATATTGCGGCGATGAGCCGGACGGTAGAAGGTTTACCGCCGCGTCAGTTGCCAGAAATCCCGGTCGCCTGCCGCCTTTCCGGCCTGGAGCCGCTGAACATTGGTGACGACAGCCTGTTTGTCAACGTCGGCGAACGTACCAACGTCACCGGCTCGGCCAAATTTAAACGGCTGATCAAAGAAGAGAAATACAGCGAAGCGCTGGATGTCGCCCGTCAGCAGGTCGAAAGCGGCGCGCAGATTATTGATATCAACATGGATGAGGGGATGCTCGACGCCGAAGCGGCGATGGTGCGTTTCCTCAGCCTGATTGCCGGTGAGCCGGACATTGCCCGTGTACCAATCATGATCGACTCCTCCAAATGGGAGGTTATCGAAAAAGGGCTGAAGTGCATTCAGGGTAAAGGCATCGTCAACTCTATTTCGATGAAAGAGGGCGTGGAAGCCTTTATTCATCATGCGAAGTTGCTACGTCGCTACGGCGCGGCAGTGGTGGTCATGGCCTTTGATGAGCAGGGCCAGGCCGACACCCGCGAGCGTAAAATCGAAATTTGCCGCCGAGCCTACAAAATTCTCACCGAAGAGGTGGGCTTCCCGCCGGAAGACATCATCTTCGACCCGAATATTTTCGCCGTGGCGACCGGTATTGAAGAGCATAACAACTACGCGCAGGACTTTATCGGCGCTTGCGAAGATATTAAACGCGAGTTGCCCCATGCGCTGATCTCCGGCGGCGTCTCTAACGTGTCCTTCTCGTTCCGCGGCAACGACCCGGTACGTGAGGCTATCCACGCGGTATTCCTCTACTACGCCATCCGCAACGGCATGGACATGGGCATCGTCAACGCCGGGCAACTGGCGATTTATGACGATCTGCCTGCCGAACTGCGCGATGCGGTTGAAGATGTCATTCTTAACCGTCGCGATGACGGCACTGAGCGTTTGCTGGATTTGGCGGAGAAATACCGCGGCAGCAAAACCGACGAAGCTGCCAACGCCCAGCAAGCGGAATGGCGCTCCTGGGATGTCAAAAAACGCCTTGAATACTCGCTGGTGAAAGGCATTACCGAGTTTATCGAGCAGGATACCGAAGAAGCCCGTCAGCAGGCCGCCCGCCCGATTGAGGTGATCGAAGGGCCGCTGATGGACGGCATGAATGTGGTCGGCGACCTGTTTGGCGAAGGGAAAATGTTCCTGCCGCAGGTGGTGAAATCCGCTCGCGTGATGAAACAAGCGGTGGCCTACCTGGAGCCGTTTATTGAAGCCAGCAAAGAAAAAGGCTCCAGCAACGGCAAGATGGTGATTGCCACCGTGAAGGGCGATGTGCACGACATTGGCAAGAACATTGTTGGCGTGGTGCTGCAATGTAACAACTACGAAATCGTCGATCTTGGCGTGATGGTGCCTGCGGAGAAAATCCTCAGAACGGCGCGTGAAGTGAATGCCGATCTGATTGGCCTTTCCGGGCTGATTACCCCGTCGCTGGACGAAATGGTCAACGTGGCGAAAGAGATGGAGCGACAGGGCTTTACTATCCCGCTACTGATTGGCGGCGCAACCACTTCGAAAGCGCATACGGCGGTGAAAATCGAGCAGAACTACAGCGGTCCGACGGTCTACGTGCAGAATGCTTCGCGTACCGTGGGCGTGGTGGCGGCGCTACTCTCCGACAACCAGCGCGATGACTTTGTCGCCCGTACCCGCAAAGAGTACGAAACCGTGCGTATTCAGCACGCCCGCAAAAAACCGCGCACGCCGCCGGTCACGCTGGAAGCGGCGCGCGATAACGATCTGGCATTCGATTGGGAACGCTACACCCCGCCGGTAGCCCACCGTCTGGGCGTGCAGGAGGTGGAAGCCAGCATCGAAACTCTGCGCAACTACATCGACTGGACGCCGTTCTTTATGACCTGGTCGCTGGCCGGCAAATACCCGCGCATTCTGGAAGATGAGGTGGTGGGCGTTGAGGCGCAGCGTCTGTTTAAAGACGCCAATGATATGCTGGATAAACTCAGCGCCGAGAAACTGTTGAATCCGCGTGGCGTGGTGGGCCTGTTCCCGGCTAACCGTGTGGGTGACGACATCGAAATCTATCGTGACGAAACCCGTACTCATGTTCTGACGGTCAGCCACCACCTGCGCCAGCAGACCGAGAAAGTCGGTTTTGCCAACTACTGTCTGGCGGATTTTGTCGCGCCGAAACTGTCCGGAAAAGCGGACTACATCGGCGCGTTTGCCGTCACCGGCGGTCTTGAAGAAGACGCCCTGGCTGATGCTTACGAAGCGCAACACGACGACTATAACAAGATCATGGTGAAAGCGATTGCCGACCGTCTGGCGGAAGCGTTTGCCGAGTACCTGCATGAGCGTGTACGTAAGGTTTACTGGGGATATGCGCCGAACGAGAGCCTGAGTAACGACGAATTAATCCGCGAAAACTACCAAGGGATTCGCCCGGCGCCGGGTTATCCTGCCTGCCCGGAACATACCGAAAAAGGCACTATCTGGCAGCTACTGGATGTCGAAAAACACACCGGGATGAAGCTTACCGAATCTTTCGCCATGTGGCCTGGCGCGTCGGTTTCAGGCTGGTACTTCAGCCATCCTGAGAGCAAATACTTCGCGGTAGCGCAGATCCAACGCGATCAGGTGACAGATTATGCTTTCCGTAAAGGAATGAGCGTTGAGGACGTTGAGCGGTGGCTGGCGCCGAACCTGGGTTACGATGCGGACTGATTCATAAAATCGTCACTTTTCCTTACAACATACAAGGCGCTCATTGGGTGCCTTGTCTCTTTCTTACAATTAAACCCTTATACTGAAGGAAGGCTCTACGCTGAATTTGCCGGATGGCGGCGTAAATGCCTTATCCAGCATACCGTATTACGTATGGTAAGCCCGGTGGCGTGCAACGCCAGCAGGCCTTAACGCTGTGCGCCATCAGGCAATTTATCGCAAGTGAGCTTCAGGAAAACGTATAACGATAAGGAGAACCTGACGCCGTGTTAACTTTGCTCCATCTACTTTCTGCCGTTGCGCTGTTGGTATGGGGAACACATATCGTTCGTACTGGCGTAATGCGCGTGTTTGGCGCGCGTCTACGCACTGTCCTCAGCCGCAGCGTGGAAAAGAAACCGCTCGCCTTTTGTGCGGGTATCGGTGTTACCGCGCTGGTACAAAGCAGTAACGCCACCACTTTATTGGTAACGTCGTTTGTCGCCCAGGATCTTGTCGCCCTGACGCCAGCTCTGGTGATTGTGCTGGGCGCCGACGTGGGGACCGCGCTAATGGCGCGTATCCTGACCTTCGATCTCTCGTGGCTGTCGCCGCTGCTGATTTTTATCGGCGTGATTTTCTTTTTGGGACGTAAGCAGTCCCGCGCCGGGCAGCTGGGTCGCGTCGGTATCGGGCTTGGCCTGATTCTACTGGCGCTGGAGCTGATTGTGCAGGCGGTGACGCCGATCACTCAGGCTAATGGCGTGCAGGTCATTTTCGCGTCGCTGACGGGCGACATTATGCTGGATGCGCTGATTGGCGCGATGTTCGCTATCATCAGTTATTCCAGCCTGGCGGCGGTGTTGCTGACGGCAACCCTGACGGCGGCGGGGATTATATCGTTCCCGGTGGCGTTGTGCCTGGTCATCGGCGCCAATCTGGGATCGGGGCTGCTGGCGATGCTCAATAACAGCGCCGCCAATGCTGCCGCGCGTCGCGTAGCGCTCGGCAGCCTATTGTTCAAATTGATCGGCAGCCTGGTCATCCTGCCGTTTGTCCATCCGCTGGCGAATCTGATGGATGAGCTATCGCTACCGAAGTCAGAGCTGGTGATCTATTTCCACGTTTTCTATAACCTGGTGCGCTGCCTGGCGATGGTGCCATTTGCCGAGCCGATGGCGCGTTTTTGTAAACGGATTATTCGTGATGAGCCTGAACTGGATACCCATCTGAAGCCGAAACATCTGGATGTCAGCGCGCTGGATACGCCAACGCTGGCGCTGGCTAATGCTGCCCGTGAGGTGTTGCGCATTGGCGATGCGATGGAACAGATGATGGAAGGGCTAAAAAAGGTCATGCACGGCGAGCCGCGTGAAGAGAAAGCGCTGCGCAAGCTGGCGGATGACGTTAACGTGCTCTACACCGCGATTAAGCTTTATCTGGCGCGGATGCCGAAAGACGAGCTGGCGGCGGAGGAGTCCCGCCGGTGGGCGGAGATTATCGAAATGGCCCTGAACCTCGAACAGGCGTCGGATATTATCGAGCGAATGGGCAGTGAGATTGCCGACAAGTCGCTGGCGGCGCGTCGGGCATTTTCAGAAGAAGGATTGAAAGAGCTGGATGCGCTTTACGATCAACTACTCAGTAATCTGCAACTGGCGATGTCGGTCTTTTTCTCCGGTGATGTCACCAGCGCCCGTCGGTTGCGCCGCAGTAAACATCGCTTCCGTATACTTAATCGCCGATACTCACATGCGCATGTCGACCGCCTGCACCAGCAGAACGTGCAAAGCATTGAAACCAGCTCGCTCCATTTAGGGCTGCTGGGCGATATGAAGCGTCTTAACTCACTGTTCTGTTCGGTCGCCTATAGCGTACTGGAACAGCCGGATCAGGACGAGGAACGGGGCGAGTATTAAGTGAAATGCCGGATGGCGGGGCCTACGGAGAACATGCGTGTAGGCCCGTCATTCGGCATTCAATGTGGCCAGGGATTAAAAGCGATGACCCGCTTCCAGCGCCACGGCCTCTTCGCCCGCTTTAAACACCCAGGTGGTATTCGGGCCGCCGAGAACCGCCTGGCCGTTGCTCACCTGAATCCAGTTACCTTCCGGCAAACCAATCACTGTCAGTTCCGGCGCGACCACCAGCAGTTCGCGAATACGCTGCTCGCGGGTCTCGCCCTTATGACCTTCCGGCAAGGCGTTAGTGAAGTGAGGATTAATTTGCAGCGGGAACAGATCCAGCGCGTCGAAACCGTTTGGATCGACGATCGGCATATCGTTGGTCGTGCGGATAGTCGGGCAGGCAAGGTTGGCGCCTGCGCTCCAGCCGATATACAGCGCGCCGCGTTTTACCCTGTCCGCCATCGGCGCCAGCAGCCCGCGTTCACGCGATTCTTTCAGTAGCTGGAAGGTATTTCCGCCGCCGACAATAATGATTTCCGCTTTCTCAATCGCCGCAAGCGGATCGGCGACACGATGAATCCCTGTGACGTTTATCCCTAATGGCGCAAGCACCTCTGCGGTTTTATCCGTGTACTCGTCCCATGTTTGCGTGACGCCGGCAAACGGAATAAACACGGCTGAACGTCGACCGTTCAACTGATTCGCTATCAGCGGCAGAGCGTGTTCCAGCCAGGCTTTACCCGGCAGCGTCGAGTTACTTAATAAAAGCAGTTCCATTACTTCTCCACCTCATCAGGAAATGTCAAAACGTAATAATGCTACCATTATCCATTTAATGTCTTACTGATATGGCTCATGATGTTACGCGTGTCACAGGCAAAGCGCGGTCGCTAAAAGTGACGACAGGCCAGATCTGCCATCTGGTATCGCCTGAAAAATTACAGGTATAATCCGCAAAATTATTTAACACGTTTAGAGACGAAAATGGCAAAACTGACCTTACAAGAGCAACTGCTACAAGCGGGATTAGTGACCAGCAAAAAAATGGCCAAAGTCCAGCGCACGGCTAAAAAATCACGCGTTCAGGCTCGTGAGGCCAGAGAAGCGGTGGAAGAAAATAAAAAGGCGCAACTTGAGCGTGATAAACAACTCAGTGAACAGCAAAAACAAGCGGTTTTAGCGAAAGAGTTTAAAGCTCAGGTTAAGCAACTTATTGAAATGAATAGAATCAATGTATCTAAAGGCGATATTGGTTTTAACTTCACCGATAATAACGTCATCAAAAAAATAGACGTGGATAAGCTCACTCAGACGCAATTGATTAATGGGCGTCTCGCGATTGCGCGTTTGGTTATCAATAACAGCGGTGAATGTGAATATGCGATTATTCCCGCGAGCGTCGCCGATAAAATCGCACAACGAGATGCGGACAGTATTGTCGTAAACAGTGCGCTGAGTCAGGAAGAGCAGGACGAAGATGATCCGTATGCCGATTTTAAAGTTCCCGACGATTTGATGTGGTAAGTCACATTCCCGACGTTTATGTAGAAAAATTTCTCAGAGAGTAAATATGCTGACCGACACATCTATCCGGCTTAATAAATATATCAGTGAAAGCGGCATCTGTTCGCGTCGCGAGGCGGACCGTTTTATCGAACAGGGCAATGTCTTTATCAACGGCAAACGCGCCGCCATTGGCGATCAGGTAGTCGCCGGGGATGTTGTTAAAGTAAATGGTCGGTTGATTGAGCCGCGAGAAGCGGATGATTTAGTGCTGATTGCGCTGAATAAACCGGTTGGCATTGTCAGTACCACTGAAGACGGCGAACGCGACAATATTGTCGATTTTGTGAACCACAGCAAACGTATCTTCCCGATTGGTCGTCTTGATAAAGACTCACAGGGGCTGATATTTCTGACTAACCACGGCGATCTGGTCAATAAGATTCTGCGTGCCGGTAACGATCACGAAAAAGAGTATCTGGTGACGGTGGATAAACCGATTACCGACGAGTTTATTCGCGGTATGGGCGCTGGCGTGCCGATTCTGGGTACCGTCACCAAAAAATGTAAGGTGAAAAAAGAGGCGCCGTTTGTCTTTCGCATCACCCTGGTGCAGGGATTAAACCGTCAGATCCGTCGTATGTGTGAATACTTTGGTTATGAAGTGACGAAACTGGAGCGTACGCGCATTATGAACGTCAGCCTGAGCGGGATTCCGCTGGGCGAGTGGCGCGATCTGACGGACGATGAGCTGATCGATCTGTTTAAATTGATTGAGCGTTCCTCTTCCGAAGCCAAACCAAAGGCCAAAGCGAAGCCGAAGACCACGGGTATTAAGCGACCGGTCGTTGCGATCGAAAAAAGCAATGAGAAAGCGCGCCCGACATCAAGCGGTAAGCGCTTTACCTCGCCGGGACGAAAGAAGAAAGGACGTTAACGTCTGCCGCGCGTCGGCGTATTCGCCGACCAGGAGAATGACGCTTCCGTATCGGGTTTATACGCCTGCTTTTTCTTCAACTGGCGGGCTTTTTTCGCTTCAGCCTCACGCAGCGCCATCAGCTTATCGATGTACTCCTTTTTTACGCTGTTGGTCTCAGAATTGGTCAGCGGACGCCCGTGCGCAATACGGGCGCGGTCCAGCAACGTTTTTAGTTCGCGCTGTTCGCGCTCGGTCATCTCTTTTTGGGTAATGCGGGGGAGTGCCATACGGGTGCCCTCAGTTAGCCGATGCATTTAGAGCCTATCCCATTAGGGCTATTTTACTTGCCATTTTAGACCTGGGCAGTGCTCAAAATCCTCACGTACTACGTGTACGCTCCGGTTTTTGCGCGCTGTCCGTGTCCAAACTGGCTGCGCCAATAACGCCTGGTGGGATAGGCTCTTAGTCTACGGCAATACGCAACGGGCGGATAGCGCTCAGTCCGCAATCCGCAGCTTTCCGGCGAAATCCTGTGGCGTATAACCCGTTGACGTAAATCCTTTATCCGTGATGATGTTATCGATTTCTTTTACGCTTGCGATGCACATCACACCGTCCTGACCAAATTTGGTATGGTCGGCGAGAATCACTGATTTTTTGCTCATCGCAATCATGGCTTTGGCAACGTAGGCTTCTTCAAAGCTCTTCACCAACACGCCATGCTGGGGAGAAATGCCGCCAGCGCCAATAAAACAGATATCCGCGTGAATCGCGTTAATCTGCTGACACACCGAGACGCCGAGGTTGGCGCGAAAATGGTAATCATATTCGCCGCCTAATACATACACGCGGGCCTGCAGGTTATGCTCTTTAATTTTATCGGCAATTAGGGCTGAATTGGTAATCACGGAAAAAGCGAGAGGCGGTAATTGCTCGGCCAGAATAAGGTTAGTTGTACAGGAATCAATAAACAATGTATCCCGTTCACTGACCATTTCGGCGGCAAGTTTGCCAATCGCTATTTTCTCTTCGCGATGCGCCTCTATTCTTGCGCTAAACGCATCCTCCTGGACAACTTGCTTTTTGACTGCGCCCCCATGAATCTTAGTGATTTTGCCCTCAGACTCCAGTAAGGAGAGATCGCGACGAATGGTTTCTGAGGTGACGTTGAGCATTTCCGATAATTTAATAACGGTGACTTCACCGAATTTGTTTAATTCATCAAGAATATGTTTTCGTCTTTTAATTGGATTCATTATCTTTCGCCGCCGTCAACCTTTGGCGCATGGTAACTGGATGCGTAAGGCAACGCAACCACTCCAACGCATGGACGATACCCTCCTCATCATTCGTGGCAGTCACATAGCCGGCCTGCCGCTTTACTGCATCCGGCGCGTTGCCCATTGCGATGCTGATTCCGGCGGCGGCAAACATGCTGACATCATTCTGCTGATCGCCAATCGCGACCACCTTGTCAGAAGATATATTTAAATAATGAATTAATTGTTCTATTATGCACCCTTTATTTATATCGGATCTTTGAATATCAATATAATTCTCTCCCGTGACAACCGCATAATATCCACAAGGCAGGTGATTATTCACTTCTGTACACAGAGTATCTATTTCCGAAGATGCGGCAATAAGTGTGATTTTATATATATTGCGACGATTAAAGATATTTTCTGCAGTTTCAGTTATAAGCGGTAACCCAAATAAGCGGGCTTCATATGTTGTCCAGGGCGCAATTAGTCTATCGTCACGATGGTGAATTGCTTCGGCGCTAAAAAAGTGGTGGTGGTAGCGGGAAAGAGAAATATGCTGGTCAATATTCCACAGGTCTGTGGCGGTCAGCGGGGCAGCATGAATAATGCGCGGCCCCGCCATCTCCAGCAGGCGTCCGCAGTTAAAACCGGCGCACCAGTTAAACAACGTATCAACCTGTTGCTGGCGTAGCAGGCGTACCATTGAGGAGACCGGTCTGGCGGAACATGCCGCCAGCAGACCACCGTCCTGGCGGAACGCAATCAGCGCCTGGCGCGTGCGCGGGCTGATTGTTTTCTGCGAGGTGAGTAATGTTCCATCCAGATCGGTGATCAACAACATCTCTCGTTCCCTGATATCAATGAACAATAAACGGCGTAACGGCTTCTTTGGCGGCGTTGCACACCATGTTGTCGATAGCCGTACCGACCACCAGAATATTGACCCCGGTATCTTTAAACGCTTTCGCGTTGGCGAGGTTAATCCCGCCTTCCGCCAGCGTCGGAACATCCACCGCGCCGACCAACGCCCGCAGGCGATCTTTAATCATCTGCGGGATATCGCCTGCCGCTACGCCTTCATAGCTCATGCCTGTCATCAGACCAATCATATCCACGCCGATATCCTGCATTCGCTTCGCCACGCTGGCGACTTCTTCCGGCGTGCGTGCAGGAATACCGAAAGTATGCAGATCGTCAGGATGGCCAATGTAGGCATCGACAGTCAGACCATACTGATGGGCGAGATTAACGATGTCCTGCAGATCGTCCCAGTCGGATTTATGCGTATGTAAACCGTCGGCCCCAGCGCGGGCAATCTCCAGAATTTCCGTTTCGCTGAGCGGCACCGGTAAGGTTTCGGTAAAACCGCCGGCGATACCAACGGTGATAAAAATATCGTCCGGGACCACATTACGCACACCGTGTACGGCCTCAGCCATCTGGCTATTGGTGATTTCGTGACGAATCTGCTCCGCCGCGTGCATGTTGCTCACGCCTTTGTGTCCACGCGCCAGCGCCAACGCAGGGTGGTTCGGCTCCAGTAGCTTAACGCCAGCCTCACACACGGCTTTCGCCAGGCGCGCATCGTCGCCGGTTATTCCTGTGCTGAGGATGGTTTGCCCGCCGTGAAGCGTGATGGCTTCTTTCACTTTCTGTAACGCTTTGGCGCGTTTTTTATTCATATCGCCTTTAAACATGGTGTACCTCTGGTGTTGGTGCATTAATTAACGGCTGTCGTTGTTGATTCGCTCTGTACGACAGGTTTGAAACGGTTAGCAATAATGGTGGTAAGGCAGGTCATCGCCATTGTGGCAATCATTACGATGGCCATCTGGAGCGCATTGCTGGATAAGAACGGTGAGGCGAAAGCCGGAACATAGGCCACGCCTTTGACGTTAAAAAAGCCCAGCATCATGCCGCCCATTCCGGCCCAAAAAATGGCGGAGCCAAAAACAATTTTGTTGGCGAACATGAAGGGATAGGCGGATTCAACAAAGGTGCCAAAGCCCAGGTTAATGAGCAGGCCCGGCGTAGCAACGGCAGCTTCGCTTTTTTCACGCGGGGCGATCACATTGGCAAGGTTAATACCTGCGGCCACCATCACCAGACCGACCATATCGACCGCGCCGAGGAAGCTGACGCCGGATTTTTCCATCTCCAGCAGCACCAACGGCAGGATCACCGCGTGATAGACGCCGCCGAGAATGGCAGGCCAGATAACCAGACCAGCCAGCAGCCCGGCAAGAATTGGGCTGAATGCCAGCGTGCTTTCGATAGCTAGTTTGATGTAATTACCCGCAGATAGCGCCAGCGGACTCAGCAGATAGTGCATGATTAACCCAGCGGCAAGGCCCGATATCCCACCGGCGACGATGTTGACGGTAGTCATTGGGAAGCGCCAGTTCAGGCACAGCTCGAACAGCCAACGGACGAAAATCCCCGCCATTACACCGCCGATAATGCCGCCGATCAGTCCGCCCTCTACGGAAAGCACGCCAGCGACGACCCCGGCCACAATTGAAACTTCATCCAGTTCGGAAATCTGTTTTGCCGCCAGTACCGCGACTAACACCGGCAGGCCTTTTAATAAGATTTCAAAGATATCGTTAAGTTTTTCCAGTCCTGGTATATGGCTCAGGGCGAGTACAATCGCCATGGCGATAAAGCCTGGTAGCGCAGGGATCATGATGCTACGAATGTTAAAACGTTTGAGCAGGCTTTTTCCGGAACCGCTCTGCGAGGGCGAAGCGCTACCCAACTGTGGTTTGTACTTGATACCCCAATGTTTACACAGTGACGCCACGAAGGAGACGGCGCGGGTACGGCTGGTGGTGCCGGTTGTTCCGGAGGTCGCGACCACATTCGCCCCCTTTGCCGCCACCAGCGCCATGGAGGTTCCCCCGGTGCCGACAATCGGTGTTTTCATCTCAACGGCGGCGGCAAAAACGGCCTGGTTCGCCTTTACCGGATCGGCGCTCATTACCACGATCCCATCGATCTCACCGCAGCGGATCATCTCAGCGATTTGGCGATCGCTTTCTACTACCGAGGTGTTTACCTCCGAAAGTTTGCCCTGAAATATGCGCTGTGGTTTTTGTTGGTTTTCTGTGGTTAATGCATAAACCGATGCCGGGGTATCCGGTTTGGCGACGTCCATCGAGGCTTCTGCCGCGATAAACTGTACGGCGGCCACATTTACGCCCGCAGCCTCACACTGCTGATAAATCTCCTGGAGTAACTTCTCTGGCTCGGCGCCACCCAGGTTGTAGAGGTTGCCTCCACTGCTTCCAATAATCGCAATTTTTTTCATAGCGGCCTCAAATAGGGTAAGGGGGTTATCTGTGTTGTAGTGCAATCATAATTCCAACTAAAACCAAATAAAGCAACAATGAGAAAGTGGGCTTATACCAAAAGATATCAATTTTTAAATGTAACTCATTAAAATATAATGATTAATTTATGTTTTTGCTTTGTGTTGTTTTGTGTGGTTTTGTGACGAGGTTCAAAATGGGGAGTGCATAAATAGGGGAAAGTTGCCCATGTTGATGGGACGAGTAGGGTGTTGCGGATTCCTGAGCAGTATTCCGCCGGCAGCGCCTGGCGCGGGAACCGCCGGATGACGCGCCTGCGTCGCCATCCGGCAACGCATCGCCCGATGGCGCTTACGCTACCGGATTAGAAATATATAGAGGTTCTGGTGGCGCAAAGAAAAGCGCCGGCATTGACGAGAAGGAAGCTTTAACGCAGTGATAACTTATATTGTTTCACTTTGCTTTGGATTGTGTTTTTTAAACTAAAGTAAGGCACCCAAGGCAATGCTGTGTTCCAGGGGCGAGGGGAACCATGAAAACAGACTATGCTTACTCCGTCAGGTAATTTTCCATTACCTGTCCCATCGTATAGTTCAGGGTTAAAACCAATCATTTTTGGTGTTGCTATATTAGCTTTGTAACTAATAATTCTTCCGGGTAAGATGTTTTGCCATCTTTCAGCATCTTGACATATTCTGCCGATAAATCCTTGATCGCCATGATAGGGCGGGGTTCTTATAGCATTGATTTCCTTTTCAGGATTTTTCATAAATTCATCCCACACATTTTTTTTTGCGGGTGCAGGAATAAACATAATACCTGTTGCTGGCGCAACTGAAGCACCATGCTGAGAAAAGTCATTAAGTAATGTTATTTTTTTCATAGTTGTCAGAGGAGTAATATCTCCCACAATAACGCTATCTATATCAATATAGAGAATATCCTCATTACCAAGAACAGGATGCAGTGGATTGAAAAGTTCTAGTTTTGCCCACCATCCTGGCCAATCATACAAAAGAGGCGCTGTATTTACCCCTTTTATCTTTAGCGCATCTGTTAAACAAACAGAATCATAACCTTTGAGCTGCTTATGTAACCATTGAGCATGTTTTGTGGTGAAGTCTTTGCTTTGTCTGAGCACAGAAACAATAATCATTATATTCCCCTGTGAATACTAGGTGTTTTTAGCCATGTTCCACTATATTTAATGTGCTTTATATTGCAACAAAATTAGTGTTCATATGGTTATTGAATTTAAATTACATTCAGGATATGAATGTAATTTATTTATTTATGGTGTGATTAATATATGTAATATAAGTTGATAAATGTTTTAATGATTGTTTTGTCTTTTATATTTCAATGGGGTGATATAAAATGAGAGTTGGGATGGGAGTGATCTTATTTCCCTCCTTTTATTTCTGGTAGTTTTTATGTCGCTGAATTGGATAAAACACTTCAGTGTTTAAAGTGCGAGGTCCGCAATATTTTTATCTATCCTCTCAGGCAACCGGGAGGTGGGTGTCCCGAAGTTGGACAGACTGCAGTGATGTTATGAGAGTGATGCCCGATAGCGTTCACGCTTATCGGGCCTATATTTATGTATATATTATTAAATTTACTGTATATGTCTATCGGACTTATACATCTGGTGGCAAAGGCCAGCTAACGTCGAGTAAATTACTAGTGTTAGTTCTATTGATTTCAACTCGATACTTCTTCCAGGCATTCAATTTTTGTATCTCTTCGGTAGTGGCTATTTCAAGGTCTACAGCATCTTGTAACGGTATTATTTTTTCATTGGCCAGTTTTAGTCTTTCTGATTTTTCCACATTGGTGATTCGAGTAAGTTCTATTTCATTATATGTTCTCATTATTATTCTTTCATCTACAAATTGATATTTTCCTGAAATAATGTCGTCATATGGAGCATTATCAGTTTCAACAATATCGAAACCGGCTGGGTATAATTTAGAAATATCTTCACTTACCGAGTGAATGACTTTTGTTTCAGGGTGGATGCATAATTTGTATTTCAAATTGAAATGTTCGATTGCGCTGTAAAAATCCACTCCATTCTCATCTATGAAGTACTGGATATTTTCACCAAATGGCATATCATCTGGGTAGTAACGTTTTACGCTCTTTAATTTCATGGTTTTAAATCCTTATCCTGAAATAGTGCGCCAGGTACCATTAATATTAATCTGAAGAGGTTTATATTCGATACCTTGCATTTTATCGCCACCATCTACATAAGTAACAACGCATCCAGCAGGGGCTGCCGTGCCTGCTTTTCCTACTGCACCTAACATAACATTTTGCACGTATCGTGCATCAGATTGTGTCCTGGTATATATATTCGTTGCAGAGGTTTTGCTGTTTGCCAAATCATACGCCGCTTTTACCGCGCTCGGTGTCGCCGCTTCTGTGGTACTGGTGCTGTTCGTTGCGTTATTAAGCTTCACGATCCCTTTTTGCGTCAGCGTACCGTCCGGGACGCCGGTGATCTGCCCCCAGGCGTGAGTATGGTTCGCCGGGGCCGCCGCACTCGCCTTATCCATCGCCGCCTTGACCGCACTGGGCGTTGCCGCTTCGGTGGTGCTGGTGCTATCGGTGGCGCTATTAAGCTTCACAATCCCTTTTTGCGTCAGCGTGCCGTCCGGGACGCCGATAATCTGGTTCCAGACGTGAGTATGGTTCGCCGGAGCTGCCGCATTCGCCTTATCCATCGCCGCCTTGACTGCGCTCGGCGTTGCCGCTTCCGTTGTGCTGGTGCTGTCCGTCGCACTGTTAAGCTTAACAATCCCCTTTTGCGTCAGCGTACCGTCCGGAACGCCGGTAATCTGGTTCCAGGTATGCGTGTGATTACGCGCTTCCGCCATCGCCGCTTTTACCGCCTTTGGCGTAGCCGCTTTGGTTTCGTCATCGCTGTCGGTGGCATTACTGAGCTGTGTAAACCCTTTCTGCGTTAATGTCGCATCCGGGTGATTTGTCGAATGTTCATGCTCGTCCAGCCGGGCATCCACATAGTCGCGCGTCGCCAGCACAATGCTCGGATCGACCGTCAGCGTCACCGCCGTGGTGTTGGAGACTTCCATAATCAGGCGAATGCAGACCTGCTTGCCGCAGCCGCCCGGCAGCAGCGGTTTGTAGGATTCTGGGAATTTGCCGATGGCGATCAGTTCACCGTCGGCATCGAATACGCCCACTTCACGCACGTACCAGCCGCCAACCTCTTCCGGCAGCACCAGTTCGGCAATCAGCCAGTTGGGATTGTTCGGCGCAACGGTTAGCGTATTCATATCGCCGCGCCAGACTTCGTGGCGTAAAGTGGTCTGGCTGGTGGTCGGTTCATAATACTGTCCGCCGCCGTCGCCAACCGCCATCTTTTGCAGATGTATCTGTTTCTTATCCGCAAGGGCGCTGGCGATTTTCGCCATTCCCCTGTCGGTCAGGAGGGTATAAAACTCATTATCCATAATTACTCCGGGTAAATAGATGTAATTTCAAGGCTCCATTGCCCTGTACCGAAATAGATCGGTTTAGTTTGTTGAACTTCCAGAACCTGGAAGGGTAAGACGGTCGTTATTTCTCCACCGTAAAGCGCGCTGCCGATAACAGGAATAGCGCTTTGGTTAATTATCCAGACAATTAACGCTTCCAGCTTTGAGCGCACGTTCTTATACTCATGAATAAGAACGACCAGATTATTAAAAAGATTTTCATCCATGCCCTGGTTGATGAGCTCAATTTCAACCTTGAAGAAATAAGCCTTACCGCCATACTCAAACCATTCTGAAATCGTGCCGGGTAAGGATAATATTTCCAGTACACGGCGAACGGCCCAGGGAGTTCCTTTATATTTATGCAGTTCAATCGCCTGTTTAATTAACTCTCGTTTCTCCTGTTCATTGGCGGAAAATAGCCAGCCTTCGAGCCCCTGTACATGAAATTGTTCGGCCAACGAGGGCAGTGCCGAGGCATCAACGATATCCACCAGATAGACCAGCAACGCCGTCAGGTCGATTTGCGCAAAGCGTTCGGCGGCAATATTCGCCAGAATCGAAAAACGTTCGTCGCTGGCCAGCGGCGGCGGCAGAAGCAATTTATCCATCGCTGACTCCGGCAATCGTCACGTCAATAGCCGTACATTCCGCCCATTCGTGCGCCTGCAATACTTTTTTTGCGGGCATATCCAGCGCCACGTCGTACACGCCATCGACCTGCAATACTTTAATTATCTGGTTTGGCACAATGTCCTGGCCCAGTCGGGTCTGGCGCGAGCGCGTCCATGTATTAATCGCTTCACGCGCGGTGGCAAGCGTTGTCTCCTGGTCAGCGGTGTTAAACAGTGTTAGCCGGGCGCAGATCTGATAAGTCACGCGCGGCGCGCGCTTCGCGCTGACCTTATCGGTTAGCGGGCGCTTGTTCTCTTTGCTCACCTCCCGTTCGATCTGGGCAAGAAGCTCCGGCCCCGGCAGACCGTTCAGGGTCAGCGGATAGAGTTCCACGCAGCCTTCCGCCAGCCCTTCATCCGGCCCCAGCACCGCCACGTCGATAATCGACTGGCTGACCGAGAGCGTATGGAAGCGATAGGCGCCATAGCTGCCCGCGTTGCTGAAACTTTCCGGCGCTAGCTGGACGCGTTTACGTAGCGCGTTGTCGTTCTCTTCGCCGCAGCCGCCACTTGAGGCCGTCAGATTGGTGACGCTGAGATCGTAATTGCCTACCCGATCCACCAGCGCGTTAATTTGTGCAGGCTGCCAGTTGTTGCCGGATTCACCGGTTGCTACACAGGTTGCAGTTACCGCAGCGCTCAGGCTGCCCGCAGGCAACAGAACATCTTCGTCGGTGGCGAACATCACGCTATCCGACGCGCTGGCGCGAGTACCCTGTGGAATCAACAGGTTACTTTTAGCCGCTTGAGTAACAGAAAACTGCAGCGTGGTTTTCGCCGCCTGAGCGGGCAGACGGTGAACGCCAACCAGCTCGCCTAAATAATCCAGCATCGGCGCGCGGGAATACGCGACCAGGTTTTGCTTCGCCGCCTCCTGAATGCCGATACGGACAAGGTTTTCACGATAAGCAAACAGGTCAATGAGCAGCCGCTCAGCCTGCGCCGGGTAGAGTTTTTTACCGCTGGCTTCTTCATATTGCGCAATCATCTCGCTGGTGATTTGCGCGGGGTCGCGGTCAATAAAGTCGGGTTCGGCTATCGCCATAACACCTCCGTTGAGTTGATTACGCCGTCTGCGGCACGCCATTGCACGCGTAACGTCAGGTGTTCGCCGTCAATCGTCGGCGTCACCTTCAGCAACCAGCAGCGGGGTTCCCACATGCGAATCGCTTCCACCGACTCCCGAACAACGTGCGGAATAGCCCGCTCGATCGGGTAATCGATATAGCGCCACAGATTGCTGCCAAAAAGCGGCCTGTGGGGATCGCTGCCGCGCGGCGTGCGCAGAAGGATGTGTATTGCCTGATGAATATCATCCAGCCCGCAGACGTATTCTTCAGGACGTTGCAAGGCAGGTTGCCAGTGCAGGGTCGAGGGTCGTGTTTTTGTGTTCATGAGGCTATTTTCGCCTCCTGGCGGGGGGAACGATATTAAAGCGCTTTAGGAAACGAATTGATTACACAAAGAAAACCCGCCGTGACGGCGGGGTTGGGTTAGTGAGAGTGATGGTTGGAGTTGCCGCCGCTATCCATCAGCGTGCCGCTGGCGTTAACGTTGCCGAGGACATTCACGTTGCCCGTGATAACCGCGCTGTTTCCGACGCCGCCGCTGCCTGCCATACCGCCAAGCCAGGTGAGTTTTTTCATCACGGTAACGTCGCCGGTAAAGGTGCTGAGCGGCGCATCGACGGTGACATTCAGCGCTTTAATACCCGTATGGGGCGCTTCCACGTTGACATTTACCGCCTTGACGCCCACGGAGGTGGCCGCCACGTCTACGGTTTCTGATATCACCGTGACGTGCTGCGCCCTGACCTCTACTTGCGGTGAAGTAAGCTGCGTACGTTCCTTCACTTCAATGACGATTTTTTCTATGCCGCCGTTGACGGTGAGCTGATGTAACGCACGGTCATATTCAAAGGTCGCGCCGTCGGAAAACTGCACGTAGCGCTTGTCGCGCGAGGCCAGCGGCGCGGTATCCACGCTGGAGTAGACCGCGCCCAGCACCACCCCATCCTCGCCGTTGTCGTCGAGCAAAACTTCCACCTGTTCGCCAATATCCGGCAACCAGTAATCTTTGTTGTCCTGCGTGTTGCGTTGCAGCACCGCAAGCCAGTTACTGCGCAGGTTATCGCACTCCGGCAGAGTGACTCTGACGCGCACGACCGCCTCATCAATATCGCTGATAATGCCCGTCTGGCGGGTAACGCCTTTCATATTGTCTCCTTACTGGCTGGTTGCCGGTCCGCGTGAAATGTCGATTTCGGTAGTGTAGCCGCCGCTGCGCGTGAGTTTGTGCATGGATTTATCAATCAGCCATTGCCCGGAAAGCACGCCAAAATCGCTCAGTTCTATCTTGTTGCCCGCCGTCAACTGCGGGCAGCCCATCATGCTGAGCGTGCCGGTTTGCTGGTATTCGTTGTGGCTGTCCAGCGCGGCATTGGCTTTAGCCTGCGCCGCGCCGGTATCCGGAGCGCGACTGTTAATCTTCAGGGTATCGGCGCTGGTCGCCGCACCGCGCGCCGGGGCTTTTTTCTGGCTGTCATGGGTGTAGATAACCAGTTCTTTTTGCTTGCTATTTTGATGCTGCACGGTGGCGTTTTTGTAGATCCGGTTGATGGTATCTTTGAACGTGTAGTGCGAAATATCCGTCCGCCTGAGCGTCTTCACCGGCGCCAGACAGCGTAGCGTCGGCAGATGCGAAAAGATAAGCTCCGTCGCCGTCACTTTCACGGTATAGCCATATTCACTCGCCAGCCGTTTGAGAAACGCCACGTCGGTTTCGGCATATTGCGTGACCCGATCAATCGTCAGCGGCGCAATCTTGCCCACCAGCGTTAAACCGTGTTTTTGCGCGATGCGACTGGCGATGGCGTAAAGCGTAGTCTCCTCAAAGCCCTGGCTGTTTTTGGTGCGTAGCGCTTTGCTGACCGAGGTGGCGATACCGTCGATATTGACCGTCGAAGGCGGCGCGCTGATATCAATTTTATCAATGATATAGGTTCCGCAATCGAGCAGATCTTCGCCCTGGTAGCCCAGGCGCAGCGCCAGCGTGTCGCCTTTTCCCGGATACCATTCGTTTACCCAGCGCCCGGCGCTATCTTCCAGCGCAATGGCAATAACATCCGACTCGTTTTTAATGCTGTCGCTGTAACTGATGCTGGTGACGTAAGGCACGATGTCGTAAGTGATCTCTTTATGTCCATACCAAAGGGTAAAAATGGGCGTCAGGGTGGCGAACACCCCGCCGGATACCGTTATCTCAGCCATGGCGGTAGCTCCGGGGTCGTTTGCGTGACGCTGACAACCGGGATGACCAGCCGCACGCCTGACGGCAAAACCGGCATAATAGCGACGTGCGGATTGGCCGCGATGATGCGTTCGTAGGCCAGCGCATCGCCGTAATAGCGCCAGGCGAGATTATCCCAGCGTTCGCCGTCGGTGGTGATATGTTCAAGATAGCGCATTACAGACTCCTCGTAATATCGGCGGCGGCAAGCTGGCTCACGTCAGGCGCGCTTGTTTGCAGTGTGTCGCGCGCTTGATTGACCAGCGTCGCGGCGCTGTCGTAAGCCGCTTCCGCGACGCTGCTGGTGATAGTGTCAAACAGCGATTCGGCGTGTTCGATAAGCGTGCCAGCGTCGCCCGCGCATTCGCGGATCCCCGGCAGGCTGTCGATCAGTTCCTGCATTTTCGCCGCCAGCGCTTTCGGCAGCCCGGCCAGCGTTTGCAAATCCAGCGGCTGCTGGAACAGCGCGTCTATCGAACTCATGGTTTTTTTCAGCGAATCGACGATATCGCCACATTTTTCTTTCAGCGCTTTGGCTTCCTTCACCAGCTCTTTCGCCTGGGCGATCGTTTTTTTGA
Source organism: Salmonella sp. 741265116_PST (assembly GCF_046567715.1). Taxonomy (NCBI): domain Bacteria; kingdom Pseudomonadati; phylum Pseudomonadota; class Gammaproteobacteria; order Enterobacterales; family Enterobacteriaceae; genus Salmonella; species Salmonella sp. 741265116_PST. The sequence goes on from NZ_JBKFPH010000031.1 coordinate 28,629, forward strand.
TGTCATCAATGGCGTCAGCCACCTCATCCATCATCTCTTTGGCTTCACGCATACCCTCTTCGACGGCGCTCATCAGTTCATCGAACCAGGAATCGCTAACGTCGGGAAGCTCATCCAACATCTCGTCAATGTTCGGTTCCTGGGTGGTGATGGCCGGAGGCAGTAACGGGCTCTTCGGATCGCCGGTGTACTCCTGTAGCGACAGACTGCCGCCCTGGGCAATGACGTTACCGTAAGGATCGGTGTGCTGGTGGGTAGCGGTCAGATCGGTAATCACGAACCAGCCGCGATAATCACCATTGCCGAACACCAGCGCCATCGCCTGGTGCGCGGTCATCGCTTCCCGCAGACGGTTCAGCTCGGTGGTCGGCTGGCAATACTGACTATGAAAGTTGAATTTCAGGGTGATTTTGTCCAGCTTATCGCCGATAAATTGCACGCCCGGTTTCCCTTCAATACGGGCATGGCTGGTATAATCCACGCCCATCGTGCTTTCAAATTCGTCCCAGTAAGCGACGACGTCAAATTCTATTTCGCCTAATACGGCATACATTATGCGTACTCCCGGCGCCGTTGTTGCGCCATGACATCGTTAATTATTCTCTCCAGCTCGCGTTTACTCAGCGACAGCACGTTGTTGATATCTTTGGCGGCATTCGCGCCGCTTCCCTGCACGGTAACCTGCGGGGAAAAGTGTACCTGCACGTTGCTTTGCGCGCGGGAGGGCAGCGTATAAGGTTTCCCGCCGGATTTGCCGGGAAGCGCGGCTGGCGTCGGCGGCGTGGCGGCGCTTTTCGTCTTCATAGGCTGCGGCGAGGCCATCGTTTTGGCCGTGGACGCCAGCGGCGTTGTCACCGCTTTCGCTCCCGATGCCAGCGGCGCGCTGGCCTGTTGCGCGACCATTGTTCCGGCAATACCGGGGACGGCGGCGGCGACAGACGGCATTTCAGCGTTGATGCCCAGCGCGCTTTTCGCCCAGTCGGGGATCAGCGCTTTTATCTTCTCAATCGCCCCGTTCAGGAAAGGAAGCGCATTCAGAATGCCGTTGATCAGGCTATCCAGAATATTGCCGCCAAATTCGCTGAAGCTGGCGGGGAGTTCAATGCCAAACCAGTCCAGTACGCTGGCGAAGGCGCGGTAAAACAGCCCCAGCGGCGACCAGTCGAGAATCAAACGCGTGACGCCGGCAATGCCTCCGTCAAAGGCGGTTTTGATGCGCTCCCAGACTCCGGCAAAGAAACCGGAAATCGGTTCCCAGTAGCGATAAAGTAAATAGGCGGCGCCTGCGATAGCGGTGATAGTCAGGCCGACAGGGTTCATCAGCAGCGCCGACCCAGCCAGATAAACGTCTGGCCGACCAGCCGTAGCCCTTTTATCAGGCCGTTTCCCAGCAGCATCGTCAGGCTTTTCGCACCGTTGCCAAACGATTTCAGAACCGACAGCGCGCGACTGCCGCCGCCCAGCGCCAGACCGGCTTTGACCTTCAGGAAGATATCGATCAGGCGAATAAACGGTGACGCAATGAGGTTTGCTCCCAGCCTGAGAATATTCAGCGCCCCGTTGAACAGCCAGATAACGCCAACGACTTTGGCGACCCCTTGCACCAGCGCCGGATTTTCCCGCAGCCAGGCGCTGAACTGCCGCACCAGCGGCGTGACGCTTTGCGCCAGTTCGCCAATGGCGGGCATCAGTTCCAGGCCGACGGTCAACCACAGATCGTTAAGTGAAAGCTGTAGCGCTTTGGTCTGCTCTCCGGGCGATGTCATTTTCGCGGCGAAGTCATCATCAATAAAATTTTGCCCCGCCGCCTGCATTGCGGAGGCTTTTAGCTGGCGATATTCGTCCATATTCGCCAGCATCGGGGCGAGAAAATCCCGCGTTTGCGCATCGCCGAACATCGCGCCGAGGTTAAATTTCTCCGTCATGGCCTGTAGCGCGTCGCCGCGCGCGGAAAGATCCTCAATCTTCATGGTTTGCCTGAAGGTGTCGAGGATCTGCGGGTTCATTTTCTCCAGTTGCATCTGCACGATGTGGGCCATCGCTTCCGTCACGCCGATGCCGTTTTGCTGATGCTCCAGCAGCGATCCCTGAAGATCCACGCCCTGGCGGGCAAACCAACTGTCCGCCTCTTTCGAGAAGGCGGATTTCAGGAAATGGTCGAAATTCGCTGCCGCCGCGCCTGCGTCAGGGGCGTTTTTCATGGCGATTTGCATCGTTGCGGTCAGTTCCGCAATGCCTTCTTTCCCCCGAGCGTCGGTTTTTCCGGCAAAGGCGTTAATCCACTGGGTTTGTTCTGCAACGGAGCCGCCGCCGCTTTTTGCCACGCTGTACAGCATATTTTGCGCAAAACGGAAGTCGTCAGGGGCGATGTTCAGTTTGTCGCGAGTGGCCAGAGCCGCCTGCGCCCAGCTTTGCGCGCTGTCGCGGGAGGCGGTTGCGGCTTTGGCGATATCGGGCATGTAGCGGCTAAGATCCTGCAATGCGCTGACGCCGCCTTCGATCATCGTGGCGGCGGCGCTTTGCAGATCTTTTTGATCCTGATTGAAATCAAGACTCCAGTCGCGGATATTCAGGCTCAGGGCGTCCCGCGCGGTGTTATCCATGCCGCCTTTCGCCGCCATATCGACCATGTTGCCCTGAAATTCGTAAGGCAGCTTCCAGTCGGGAGTCTCAACGTTCAGGAGCTTGCCGAGCTGTCCGGCGAACGTTTGTGTTTTTTCCAGCAACCCGGCGCGCTGTTTATCGTTCTCTTCCCGGTGAAGGGCAAAGTTAGCGAGCTGTTGCGTAAGCCGGGTGATTTTTGTTTGCTCAAAGCTGAGCGTGTATAGCGTGCTGGCGTTGAGTGAGCCGTAACGGGCTATTGCCTGCGTCAACGTCTCATTACGCGCCTGAAGCTGAGTAATAATGTCGTTGGCCAAAATAGTGTCTCGTATAAGTTGCCCGGTAACAGGCTGCTTGCCGGAAAAAGAACAGGGAAGGAGTGAACCGGGCTTGGGTCAGGAAACCCGCAGGCATTAAGTCTGCGAGTCGTATTCGTGTTTAATTTGCGCGCTGGCTTCATCCAGCCAGCAGGTAAAATCGTCAACCGACAGCGCGTCAATTTCACTGGGCGGAAAGCGAAACCACCTCGCCAGCAGCGCCATTGCCTGCCACAACTGCTGTGGGTTCTGTAGCCATGCTAAACATGGCCTGAAATCGTTTCTGCAATGCCTGATAGTCCAGCAGATCCATTTCCGCCAGATCTTCGGTTACCAGCCCGGTCATCGCCGCCATCAGCGGCTCATCCCACTCTTCCGGTTTATCGCTGACGCGGCGCGCGGCGCGCATATCTTTTACCTTCAGGCGACGTAATTGCAGAACGTCGATACGTTCCCCGGCGGCGGAGGTAAACGGGAACTGCAGGGTATATTTTTCGTTCATGGTGTAGTCCTTATTCGTCGTGTTAAATTCGGGGCCGTAGCCCCGAAGTAATTAACCGCCAATATTATTACGGTAGGCATTTAATTGATCCGCGCCATTTACGCGGAAGATATTCGCCAGATAATCCAGTTCAAGAAGCGTTTCACCGTCAACCACCTGTTTAATATAAGTGCAGCCGAAGGCGCTGCTAAATTCCGGGTTTTCATTCTGTTTAAACGTTCCCAGCGGGTTCTTTTTAAACATTACGGTCATATGCGTCACCAGCGCTAACTGATCCGCTTTACCCTGCGAGTTATAACAATCGATGCTGGAGCGGCACTGCAATGCCACCGCCTGCCACGGGTTTGCCGTTTTACGCATGACGTCGTGGTAAAACGAGTTCCATTTAATTTCGCCCTCCAGTTTGTCAAAGCCGGCAGGCAGCTCAATTTTACCTACCATCCCCAACGCTTTATGCTCCTGCATAATCATGCTGATATCAGGCAGTTTAATTTCACTCGCGCGACCTAAAAGATTATTACCATCGAGATAAATATTGGCGTTGGTAATACGGTTAATTTGAATTTTTCCAGCCATTAGCGATTGCTCTCCAGAGAAACTAAATATTCAGAGGTAATTTCGGTTTCAAACGTCAGACGTTCCAGCGGCGGCGGCGGGGTGAATTTGTAGCTCAGCAACAGATGCCCGGCTGCCAGTTCAGTCTGTTCGTTACGCGCCGGGTCGTACCAGCATTCAAAACCCAACAGCGCGCCGTCGGCAATCAGCTTACGACCCCAGGTGTTCACCGATTCGGTTAGCGCATCAATCAGTGCCTGATTAATCGGCATATCCATATACTGCTGGCTGAAATAACGAATCGATTCGTTAATCACATCACCAGTACGGCGCACGTTCTCAAAGTTACGCATATGGGTAACCGTCGGCCAGGCGGCGGTACGGTTGCCCCACAGGCGCAAACCGGAGCCATAGCTGTTGAAGATGGTGGTGATGCCGTTTTCATTCAGTTGATTCACCTCACTTTGCGGATCGTCGATCATCGCTGACAGTGAGCGCTCTACGCCGGTAATGCCCTGAATTTCCTGATTGGAGTTGCTCCACCAGAAGCCTTTTTCCAGGTCCACCTTGGCACGCAGACCTGCGGCGCGGGAGGAGAGCGGCTCCAGAACTTCGCTGTCCGTCGCGCTGTCGTACACTTTAACGTGCGGATAGCACAGACGAACGCGATCGGAGCTGGTGTTGAAGTTGATCGCGCCTTTTGCGCCGCGTCCTGTCAGCGCTTGCTGGAACGTGGTGCCGATTGGCGCATCGATGTAGGCGATGGCCCCCAGCTTTTCCGCCTGAGTGATAAGTTCAGTGGAGACGGATTTCTGGGTGCAGAAAATCGGCGCAAGCAGAATTTTTGGGTAGAAACCGTAAAGGTTCCAGGTATCCTGCAACAGCTTCATACCGGTACGGTCGCCCGCAGTGTTTACCGCGCCAATAATATCGGCAGCGGTCACTTTGGTGGGGTCCGCGTAAGTATAATTCACATAGGCCTGAACGCCGGGTTTCAGGTTGGTTCCCATACAGGTGATTTTACCGGTCAGCATATCAATGGTGTAATCGGTGCCTTTGAGATAAGCGTTTCCGGCGCTCGTGCTGCGGCCAATGCTCATCGTTTGCACGGCCCCGTGCTTGAGTTGAATCTGACCATTGTCATCAACCTTCACGACTTCACTGGAAATGGCGCTTTTGTGTACCGTCGGATTCAGCACGTTAATCACCACGACCGTTCCCGCGCCGTGATCGTAGATCGCCTTCAGCGCCTGCGGGATGGTGAAATTTGCCAGACCTGGACCAAATTGCGCCGCGTCGCTTTCAGAAAGGCACAGCGTCGGCTGGTTTACCGGGCCGCATGGCGCGGTGCCGATCAGACCAATAACCGCAGATTTCACCGCCTTAACCGGACGTGGGCCGGTTTCGATCTCAATGGTCTCTACACCGTGCAGGTAATTAGCTGCCATGGACAATTTCCTCTTCATTAGTTTCTACTTCTTGCGTAACCACTGGCGCCAGGTGACGGCGGGCAATCATGGTGATTACCCACTCGTTATCTTCCGGTAGCTCGATTTCGCTATTGGGCCACAGTAAGACTTCCTGGCCGTCGGCGAGCGTGACGCCGCTTGCCGGGCCACTGTAGATATATTTCATTGAATTTCCTCATAATTAACAGATGTAAGCAGGGGGGAGTCCTTGCTTTCCCGATCGGCGATAAACAGGGCGTGAGCGGTCATTTTCAGAATGTAGCGGCAGAAGCCGGCGTTCTCGCCGAGAGACTTTTCTCGCTTCAGCCACAGTGGTCGATCGCAGTCAGGGAGCGTGATGCCGCCCAGTGAACTGCGTATACGATCCAGCGCGTTTATCGCGTCACTTGTTTGCGGAACAATAACGGCGGCGGAAATGCGCAGAGTTTGTTTTTGCACGGTGGTATCAGTACTTTCTGATGCGGCAAAAACCGATCCGCGGTAGTGGATTAATACCGTTATCTGCTGTACGTTTGGGATATACGCTTTCGGGTCTGCCGATGAAATAAGTACATCCATATCGGGATTTAATTCACGCAGTCGATTCGCGACGGCATTTACAACAGATAATGTTTCCATATACGCTTTCCTTAATTCGCCAGGAGAGGAGATATTCTCTCTCCGTCACAGTTCGGAGATATTTTGGCGTATCAGGCGCGAGGCGTCTTTTAATCTGCTTTAGAGAAAAAAGTTAAAACAAATAAAAAATCCCCGGCGTATAAACGACGGGGATTTATTTAAAGGTTACCTCGTTGAATCAGTTCTATTTTGCTATATAGCGCATCCAGTTTTGCTTCCAGAACGGCCTGGCCGCGAAGATAATCCTCGCGGCGGACATAATGCAGCGGTAAATCGGCGCGAAATTCCAGAAATTCTCTCTCCAGCCTGGACCAACCTATTTCTGATTCGCGCCGGGCAGCTTCCAGTGCTTCAAAACGTTCATTCAGCCGTTTTTCAATTTGCGCCAGCAGCAATTTACCGGCAGCAAACATGAGTCCAACAAACGAAAGTAAGAGGGAGATGACTTCCCAAAAATCGATACTGAGTTTCATTACTCCCTCTGATTAATGAATGCAGCTAGCCTGCCCCCATTGCAAATAACGGGGAGCATGTTGGTATAAAATCGCTTCAGGATAATGACGATTTTCGCGCCAGTTCGCGGCGCTGCGCCCGGCGTTAACGCGTTCTACATGTTCAAACCAGATGGACGCATCCAACCCCTTTGCAGCGGCCAGCTTTTTATCTCTGTTCACCCAGCCTTGCCCGCCGTTATAGGCGCTCAGAGTGAAAGCCATTCGCTGGCAGCTATCCTTCGCGACCAGGCCGTTCCAGAGTTGATAGTCATACTGCACCAGCGCGCGTATCGCCCAGGCGGGATTAAACGGCTTGTTCTCGCGAAGCGCCGGATACATCTGGCTTACCCATTTTGCCGTCGCAGGCATAAATTGCGCCATACCCTGCGCGCCAGCCGGAGAAAGCGCGTCAGGCGCCCAGCCAGATTCCTGATGTAGTTGCCCGGCAAAATCAGCAACGGGGGCGTTAAGCCCCCAGATTTCGCGCGCGGTACGAATCACTTCGTTGCGCCATTGCAGAGAAGTGCGCGGCGGTTCGGCAGCGTCGGCAGACAAGAAAGACATAGCGCAGACCAGGCATACGTATTGATAACGCATCGTTACAGCCCCAGCGCGACGGCAAGGCAAATTGCCGCAACGATGATCGCGCGACGAATCATCGCCGCGGCGCAGCACAGTGACTCTTCCCACGGACAGAAGGAGTCGGGACGCGCCCAGGGGAAAAGACTGCGGTCAAGCCAGTAACCCAGCACCGCTGATAACGAGACAAGGCTGAGTTTATAGATGACTACCGGAATTTGCGCTGATGATGTCCAGCCGATAAGCGCAAACAGTACGACAGAGGCAATCAGCCAGCCGGAAAGTCGGGGAACAATAATTTTTCGCATACTCTATCTCCTGATAATTGAGAGAGAAGTATCGCTTTTCCCCATAGCGGAAGAACGAAAAGGGCTTTAATAAATAACTTTAAAAAATGTTTAGCGCATGGTGTCAAATGCCAACAAATAAACGAATAAATAAAGGGTTCGGGGCCGGGGATAGAGGTTGCCTGCGGAGAGTCAGTATGTGTCTGTGGCAGGCTACGGTGGCGGTATTGCTGCGTCATAATAATTTTTGATTAAAATTATCTTATTGATTTTTAAAGTTAGTTTAAAAATTCACGCGATCGTGATGAAAGCGATCTTTTTGATCGAACGCAGAAAAAAATGCAAAAAATTAACTGTATATGCATACAGTATTGTGTAAAATGATGACATCAGTGAAGGCTTACTTCACCTATAAAATAAATACATATTATAAATTGAAAACGATATATACATTCTTTTAATTTATAATTAAATGCCGTTGATAGTAAATATTTATATATATTTTGAATGTATTGATAGGTAGTTATTGCACCGTTTTTTACGCTTCCCTTTTTGGTGCCGTCACGGGGAGCATGGTGCTGGATATGGAGATAAAATATGATTCAGAAATCAAAAGAAATGGTTCGGCTTCCGGAGATTATTAACGATCTGGCGTTTCATGCGTCGCAGGTGCTTATTGAAAGCATGAATATTGATAGCGCGTCAGCCGAAAATGCCGGTCAGGCAATTGCTGACAGAATGATGCGCAACTGGGGCGGGCAAAGCATTTATTTCCCCAAAGGTATCTCTGGCCGGGCCTCGGAACGGGATTATCAGATTTACAGCGAGTGCGATGGGCGTAATTATGCGGAGCTGGCCAAAAAGTACAATTTGACACTGCAGTGGATCTATAAAATCGTTAAGCGGGTCCACACGGAAAAACAGCACCAGCGGCGTATGCTGTAAGTGATATCGGGTATGGCGTATAGCGACAAGCGCTATACGCCGGGAGCTGCGACAGGCCGGATAAGGCGCTTGCGTCGCCATCCGGCAACGTATTGCCTGATAGTGCTCACCCGCTGTCGTGTCAGGGCGATTATTCAAATAAGTTCTGATGTAGCTTTTGCACCACTTTCTCGGCATCGTCTCCCGGCACGAGGAAGCACAGATTGTGGCTGGAGGCGCCGTAACAAATCATGCGAATGTTGAACGGTTCCAGGACGCCAAACACTTCTTTACCAACGCCGCAGGCTTTTGACAGGTTGTTGCCAATCAGCGCGACCAGCGCCAGTCCTTCTTCGACTTCTACCCGACACAGCGCGGAAAGCTCCATCAATAAGGATTGTGTCAGTAACGTATCGCCCGTGGAGGTGGAGCCGGTAGTATCCAGTGTCAGCGCGACGCTCACCTCCGAAGTGGTAATCAGATCTACCGAAATATTATGCCGCGCCAGAATGCCGAACACCTCTGCCAGGAAACCTCGCGAGTGCAGCATATTCAGGCTGTGCAGCGTCAATAGCGTTTGATTGCGGCGCAGCGCCAGCGCGCGGAATAGCGGCGGGTTTTGGGTTTTATTGCACACCAGCGTACCGCCCGCTTGCGGATCTTTACTGGAGCCAACGAAGACCGGGATATCGCTACGCACGGCCGGGAGTAAGGTGGCTGGATGCAGTACTTTTGCGCCGAAGGTTGCCATCTCCGCCGCTTCTTCAAAGTCGATTTCATCAATTCGCTGCGCGACGGGCACCACGCGCGGGTCGGTGGTGTAAATACCGGGCACATCTGTCCAGATATCAACCCGCGCGGCGTGGAGCGCTTCAGCCAGCAACGCTGCCGTATAGTCGCTGCCGCCGCGGCCTAATGTCGTGGTGCGGCCTTTGCTTTCACTGCCGATAAAGCCCTGAGTAATGACCAAATTTTCGTTCAGTCGCGGGAGCAACTGCTGCGCGGCCAGTTCCGCAAGCGCTGCGACGTCCGGTTCCGCACGACCAAAGCGATCGCTGGTACGCATCACTTTGCGCACGTCGAACCAGTGGGCCTGTACGTCGCGTTCACGCAGGATCTCAACAAATAGCAGGGTAGACATCAGCTCGCCGTGACTGACCAGTTCATCGGTCAGGGCTGCCGATGTCGCCAGCGATGCCGCCTCCGCCAGAATAGTGATGTTTTCCAGCAGGCGTTCAATCTCTTCGCGAATGACATTCGGATGACGCAGACGATCAAGGATATCGAACTGGATTTTACGGATGGCGTCGAGCGTAGCGAAACGTTCGCCAGGCTCCATCCCTTCGGCCAGCGCCACCAGCAGATTAGTGATGCCGGCAGACGCGGAAAGCACGACTAAACGAACATTGGCATCGGAAAGTACGATATCCGCGCTACGGTTCATGGCGTCAAAATCAGCGACGCTGGTACCGCCAAATTTGGAAACAACGATCTCTGTCATATCAACCTCGTGTCAGGAAATGAAAAACGCGACCATGGCACAAGGGCAGAACAGAAACCGGTGCAGGCGCAAATGCAAGTAACGTATTTATAAATAAAAGTTGTGGCCTGGACTGTCAACGTTGGGATTATGCGGATTTTTTATGCTGAGTTTAGGCTCAGTAACAGCGCTTATAACCCCGATACCCACTTGCCGCCTTTCTGCACCTCGAATTATTTAGGGTATATACTTTTTATCCTCATTCGACAGTGCCTGGGGCAACGGCACTAAAACAATCACACTTTTCTGTGACTGGCGTTACAATCGATCCCAGTCACAATTCTCAAATCAGAAGAGTATTGCTAATGAAAAACATCAATCCAACGCAGACTTCTGCCTGGCAGGCGCTCCAGAAACACTACGACGAAATGAAAGACGTTACGATCGCTGAGCTTTTCGCGAACGATAGCGACCGTTTCGCTAAATTTTCCGCGACGTTTGACGATCTGATGCTGGTGGACTTCTCCAAAAACCGCATCACTGAAGAGACGCTGGCAAAATTACAGGATCTGGCGAAAGAGACCGATCTGGCCGGCGCGATTAAATCCATGTTCTCCGGCGAGAAGATCAACCGCACCGAAGACCGCGCCGTGCTGCACGTGGCGCTGCGTAACCGTAGCAATACGCCGATCATTGTGGACGGCAAAGATGTGATGCCGGAAGTGAACGCCGTGCTTGAGAAAATGAAAACTTTCTCGCAAGCGATTATCTCCGGTCAGTGGAAAGGCTACACCGGTAAGGCCATCACCGACGTGGTGAACATCGGTATCGGCGGTTCCGACCTCGGCCCGTTCATGGTGACGGAAGCGCTGCGTCCGTATAAAAATCATCTGACTATGCACTTCGTCTCTAACGTTGATGGTACCCACATCGCTGAAGTGCTGAAAAAAGTGAACCCGGAAACGACTCTGTTCCTGGTGGCGTCGAAAACCTTCACCACGCAGGAAACCATGACCAACGCCCACAGTGCGCGCGACTGGTTCCTGAAAACTGCAGGCGATGAAAAACACGTGGCGAAACACTTTGCTGCGCTCTCCACCAACGCCAAAGCGGTCGGCGAATTTGGTATCGACACGGCCAATATGTTCGAGTTCTGGGACTGGGTCGGAGGTCGTTACTCGCTGTGGTCTGCCATCGGACTGTCCATTATTCTGTCCGTCGGTTTCGACAACTTTGTCGAGCTGCTTTCCGGCGCGCACGCGATGGACAAGCATTTCTCCACCACTCCGGCGGAGAAAAACCTACCCATTCTGCTGGCGTTGATTGGCATCTGGTACAACAATTTCTTCGGCGCGGAAACCGAAGCCATTCTGCCGTACGACCAGTATATGCACCGTTTCGCCGCCTACTTCCAGCAGGGTAACATGGAATCCAACGGTAAATACGTTGACCGTAACGGCAACGCCGTGGATTACCAGACAGGCCCAATTATCTGGGGCGAACCAGGCACCAACGGTCAGCACGCGTTTTATCAATTGATTCACCAGGGTACTAAAATGGTGCCGTGTGATTTTATCGCCCCGGCTATCACCCATAACCCGCTATCCGATCATCATCAGAAGCTGCTGTCTAACTTCTTCGCGCAGACCGAAGCGCTGGCGTTTGGTAAATCCCGCGAGGTGGTTGAGCAGGAATATCGTGATCAGGGTAAAGATCCGGCGCAGCTTGAACACGTTGTGCCATTCAAAGTGTTTGAAGGCAACCGCCCGACCAACTCTATCCTGCTGCGCGAAATTACGCCGTTCAGCCTGGGCGCGCTGATTGCGCTGTATGAGCATAAAATCTTTACGCAGGGCGCCATCCTGAACATCTTTACTTTCGACCAGTGGGGCGTTGAGTTGGGTAAACAGTTGGCTAACCGTATTCTGCCGGAGCTGGGCGATGATAAAGCTATTTCGTCCCATGATAGCTCTACCAACGGTCTGATTAACCGTTATAAAGCCTGGCGCGCCTGATGGCGCTGCGCTTATCCGGTCTACGTAATGCATAGCGTCTGTAGGCCGGGTAAGGCGTTTCGCCGCCATCCGGCAAAAAGAGAATAAGATAATAAAAAGGCCGATATTCACATCGGCTTTTTTTATAAGATAATTCCGCTTGTCCGTCTTTATCCCCAAAATTTTATATTGAGCTTAATCCTAAAATAAGCAATAACCAGAAAATCACTCTGCGTTATTTTCAGATTATACGGATGCTGATGTCTTTTGGTTTAATTTTAACTTATTGATTTTATTTGTTTGTTAATTAAATAATGTAGACGTTACTTCTTTAAAGTTTAATTATCCTAAAACCTCGCTGTTATTTCTCCCGGACATAATCCGCCTGCTTTGGTTGTGTATACTCGGTAGCGCCCGAAATTCTTTTGGGTAAATCTCCATTCATTCAATGAAGGGAAATTATGATGAAAAAAGTACTGTATGGCATTTTTGCCATAACCGCGCTTGCGGCGACATCTGTCTCGGCGGCCCCCGTTCAGGTGGGTGAAGCGGCAGGGTCGGCAGCGACGTCGGTATCGGCGGGAAGTTCCTCCGCCACCAGCGTTAGCACCGTAAGTTCGGCGGTGGGCGTCGCGTTAGCGGCAACCGGCGGCGGCGATGGTTCCAATACCGGAACCACGACCACCACGACCACCAGTACCCAGTAGTATCGGTACGTTTAACCATAACCACACTCCGGTGTGGTTATTTTGCCCCTCTGGAGAAGCGTCGTGAAGCGACTCGCACTTATCCTGATTTGCCTGCTATTACAGGCGTGTTCGGCCACCACTAAAGGCCTGGGCGATTCACTGTGGGACAGTTTGTTCGGTACGCCAGGCGTACAGCTAACGGATGACGATATTCAAAACATGCCTTATGCCAGCCAGTACATGCAGCTTAACGGCGGTCCTCAACTGTTTGTGGTGCTCGCTTTCTCGGAAAACGGGCAGCAGAAATGGGTGACGCAGGATGGCGCGACGATCGTGACGCAGCATGGCCGTCTGGTCAAAACGCTGCTCAGCGGTGACAACCTGATCGATGTGAATAATCTGGCGGCCGACCCGCTGGCGAAACCAGGACAGATTATCGATGGCGCGACCTGGACTCGCACCCTGGGCTGGACCGAACATCGCCAGGTGCGTTACGCCACCGCCCGTTCCGTTTTTACATGGCGAGGGACCGATAGCGTTAGCGTCGGCAGTGAAGAGACCGCCGTGCGGGTGCTGGATGAAGAAGTGACGACCGATCAAACGCGTTGGCGTAATCGCTACTGGGTTGATAGTGAAGGCCAAATTCGCCAGACGGAACAATATCTGGGCGCGAATTACTTTCCGGTGAAAACCACGCTGATTAAGGCGGCAAAATCATGATGAAAAGGACGATAAGCGTGCTGGCGCTGGCCTTTGTCGCGTCATCCGCCTTTGCCAGCGGCACTGTGACCGTTTTTACCCAAGGTAATAGCGAGCCTAAAACGCTGACAGACGCTGAGCGTCTGCTCGATTTAGTCGGACAGCCGCGCCTGGCAACGAGCTGGTGGCCCGCAGCGGTGATAGGCGAAGAACAGGCGACCGTGACGGCGCGTCAGCAACAGCAGGAACTTCTTGGGCGACTGGCGGCGCTCAGCGCTGAGGAAGACGGCGATGCGGCGGCGGCGATAAACACACTGCGCCGACAGATTCAGGCGGTGAAGGTGACGGGCAGACAATTAGTGAATCTTGATCCTGACGTGGTGCGGGTGAGCGAACGAGGTAACCCGCCGCTGCAAGGACACTACACGCTCTGGGTCGGGCCGCAACCCACGCAGGTGACGCTCTTTGGCTTGATTAGCCAGCCGGGCAGCCAGCCGTTCGTTCCTGGGCGGGACGTCGCCAGTTATCTTGAGGGTCAGCGCTTACTCAGCGGCGCGGATCGTAGCTATGCCTGGGTGGTTTACCCTGATGGACGTAGCCAAAAAGCGCCGGTGGCTTACTGGAATAAACGTCATATCGAGCCGATGCCCGGCAGCATTATTTTTGTCGGTTTTGCCGATTCCCTTTGGCGCGGCACGCCGGAGGCGATAAATGCCGACATTCTTCATACCCTGACGCAGCGGATACCGGAATAATGAAAAAAACACATCTGCTCAGCGTGCTGGCGCTGGGTATTAGCGCGGCCTGCCATGCCGAAACATATCCAGCCCCTGTTGGGCCTTCACAATCTGACTTTGGCGGCGTGGGCCTGCTGCAAACGCCGACAGCGCGTATGGCGCGTGAAGGGGAGATGAGCCTGAACTATCGCGATAACGATCAGTACCGCTACTACTCGGCTTCGGTTCAGCTTTTCCCGTGGCTGGAAACCACGTTGCGCTATACCGATGTCCGTACGAAAAAGTACAGCAGCGTGGAATCATTCTCCGGCGACCAGACTTACAAAGATAAAGCGTTTGATGTGAAACTGCGGTTGTGGGAAGAGAGTTACTGGATGCCGCAGGTGGCGGTTGGCGCGCGCGATATCGGCGGAACGGGGCTGTTTGATGCGGAATATATTGTAGCGAGTAAGGCCTGGGGGCCGTTTGATTTTTCATTAGGTCTCGGCTGGGGCTATCTTGGCACCAGCGGCAATGTGTCTAATCCTTTCTGTTCGTATAGTGATAAATTCTGTTCGCGTGATAACAGCTATAAAGAGGCAGGTTCCGTCGACGGTAGCGATATGTTTCACGGCCCGGCCTCGCTGTTTGGCGGCGTGGAATACCAGACCCCGTGGCAACCGCTACGCCTGAAGCTGGAGTATGAAGGCAATAACTATCAGCAGGATTTTGCGGGTAAACTGGAGCAGAAGAGCAAGTTTAACGTCGGCGCCATTTACCGCGTCACCGATTGGGCCGACGTTAACCTCAGCTACGAGCGCGGCAACACCTTTATGTTTGGCGTTACGCTGCGCACCAATTTCAACGATTTACGTCCCGCGTATCATGACAATTCACGCCCGCAATACCGACCACAGCCGCAGGATGCCATCCTGCAACATTCGGTAGTGGCTAATCAATTAACGTTATTGAAATATAATGCCGGTCTGGCGGACCCGAAAATCCAGGTCAAAGGCGATACGCTGTACGTTACCGGCGAACAGGTGAAGTACCGCGACTCCCGTGAAGGGATCGTGCGCGCTAACCGGATCGTCATGAACGATCTGCCGGAGGGGATCCGCACGATCCGCGTGACGGAAAACCGCCTTAATCTGCCGCAGGTCACCACTGAAACCGATGTCGCCAGCCTGAAACGCCATCTGGAAGGCGAACCGCTGGGACATGAAACCCCGCTGGCGCAAAAACGCGTAGAGCCGATCGTGCCAGAGAGTACTGAACAGGGTTGGTATATCGACAAGTCGCGCGTTGATTTTCATCTTGATCCCGTGCTGAATCAGTCGGTAGGCGGCCCGGAAAACTTCTATATGTATCAGTTTGGCGTAATGGGAACTGCGGATCTGTGGGTCACGGATCATCTGCTCACCACGGGCAGCGTGTTTGCCAATATCGCCAACAACTACGACAAATTTAACTACACCAATCCGCCGAAGGATTCGCATCTGCCGCGGGTGCGTACGCATGTCCGTGAGTATGTGCAGAATGATGTTTATGTGAATAACCTACAGGCCAACTACTTCCAGTATTTTGGCAATGGTTTCTATGGGCAGGTCTACGGTGGCTATCTGGAGACCATGTTTGGCGGTGCCGGGGCGGAAGTCCTGTATCGCCCGGTAGACAGCAATTGGGCGTTTGGTCTGGATGCCAACTACGTGAAACAGCGTGACTGGCGTAGCGCGCAGGATATGATGAAGTTTACCGATTACAGCGTGAAGACCGGACATTTGACCGCATACTGGACGCCGTCGTTCGCCCAGGATGTGCTGGTGAAAGCCAGCGTTGGTCAGTATCTGGCGGGCGATAAAGGCGGTACGCTGGAGATCGCCAAACGCTTCGATAGCGGCGTCGTTGTCGGCGGTTACGCGACGATTACCGATGCGTCGCCGGATGAATATGGGGAAGGGGATTTTACCAAAGGCGTATATGTTTCCGTGCCGCTGGATCTCTTCTCGTCCGGCCCAACCCGAAGTCGTGCGGCAATTGGCTGGACGCCGCTGACGCGTGACGGTGGTCAACAGCTTGGCCGTAAGTTTGGCCTGTATGATATGACCAGTGACAGGAGCATAAATTTCCGTTAATACTCAGGCCGGATAAGGCGTTCACGGCGCTACCCGGCAAATCATCTTATTGAACAAAATATAAACATAAATAAAAAATATAGATGCTCGTCACATTTGTGCGTTATACAGAAACCTCGCCACAGAGAAAGAGGGGGGCTGTTATGATGCCATTATCGCGCTCACGTCTTGAGTTTATCGCCACGATTTTACAAAACGTACTAAATTTGGGGCTACTTACCCTCGGTCTGATCCTGGTCGTTTTTCTCGGTAAAGAGACAGTGCATCTGGCGGACGCATTATTCGTGCCTGAGCAAGCCAGCAAATATGAACTGGTGGAAGGGCTGGTGATCTACTTTCTTTATTTCGAATTTATTGCGCTGATTGTGAAGTACTTTAAGTCTGGCCTTCACTTTCCGCTGCGCTATTTTGTGTACATTGGGATCACGGCGATTGTGCGCCTGATCATTGTCGATCATAAAACGCCAATGGATGTATTACTCTATTCGGCGGCGCTCCTCCTGTTGGTTATCACGTTGTGGTTATGTAATTCTAACCGACTACGGCGAGAATAGGCGTCGCCACACCGTAACGGACGTACGGCGTGGCGATAAATCAGCTTATTGTATGGCGGCTTTCGGCGTTTTCTCTTCTGCTGGTGTCCATAACTTCTCAAGTTCTTCCAGCGTTTTGCCTTTGGTTTCCGGCACGAACTTCCACATAAACAACGCCGCCAGAATACCCATACAACCGTAAATCCAGTAGGAGAAACCGTTGTGGAAATGGGAAACCAGCCACGAATTTTTGTCCATCATCGGGAAGGTCCAGGAGACGAAGTAGTTCGCCAGCCACTGCGCGGCGACGGCAATGGCGAGCGCTTTGCCACGAATCGCGTTCGGGAAGATTTCTGCCAGCAGCACCCAACAAACCGGTCCCCAGGACATGGCAAATGCGGCGACGTAAAACAGCATCGACAGCAGCGCTATCAGCCCGGAAGCCTGGGTGTAAAACGCGGTACCAAGGCTGAACATCCCAAGAGCCATACCCAATGCGCCAATAATTTGCAGCGGTTTGCGACCAAATTTATCTACCGTCATGATGGCCAGCACGGTGAAGCTCAGGTTGATTACGCCGACAATAATGGTCTGCAAGAGCGCCACGTCGGTGCTGGCCCCTAACGTTTTAAACACTTCCGGCGCGTAGTAGAGCACGACGTTAATGCCGACAAACTGCTGGAAGACGGACAGCATCACGCCGATGACTATCACGCCCACGCCAAACATCAACAGGCGTCCGCCGGTTTTACGACCATGCTCCAGAGACTGGTTGATCTCCTGCATGGCATGGGTGGTGAGGCTGCTACCCATAATTTTGCGCAGAATGCCCTCCGCCTGCTCGTGTTTGCCACGCGCCATCAGCCAGCGCGGGCTTTCCGGTACGGTGTACAGCAGCAGTAAAAACAGCAGAGCGGGAATACTTTCGGAAGCAAACATATATCGCCAGCCATCGGTATTCAGCCAGTTAGCGTCACCGGAACGGGCAATAAAATAGT
>NZ_JBKFPH010000032.1:0-42957 GCF_046567715.1 Salmonella sp. 741265116_PST
GAATATGCGCTGGAGCCAGTTCTGCAATATACATCGGTGAGAGCATCGAGGCTAAACCTACGCCAATACCGCCGATGATGCGATAAATAACAAATTCGGGGACGTATCCGGCCAAATAAACAGGTACGGCATTATCTGGGTTAATCGTGGTAAATCCTAATTCTGGCCATGCGGAACCAATACCAGAAATAAAGAACAACAGGGCGGCGATTTTCAGCGAGTCCCGACGACCAAAGCGGTTACTGCAATAACCGCCCAGCGCACCGCCGATGATGCAGCCAATCAACGCACTGGCGACGCAGAAGCCCAATAGCGAGTTGGCGGCGGGTTCACTTAAATGTTGCGGAGCGACAAACACGGTATTTAAGGATTCTACCGTTCCGGATATGACGGCAGTGTCATAGCCGAATAATAACCCTCCTAATGTTGCGACTAAGGTAATGGAAAAAATATAGCGGGAATTATAGTGGGTGTTCATTCAGACCTGCCTTAGAGGATACAGCTCTTTTGATCAGTGTCGTGATGGTGAATTTAACAGGCAGGGAAGACAATTATCATTTTTTACATTGCAATTATGTTTTGTCTTTTCTGTGATCTTAATTCTGTTTAATTTGTCTGTTTTCAGGCGGTAAATATAATTGCAGTGATGGGGGCCACGAAAGGAAATAATCGTAACAGCAATGTAAAATAACATAAAAAAAGCGCTCCGAAGAGCGCCAAAATACGACCATAAGTGGGGATAACATAAGTTGAGGGCAGTGGCATTGCCCGTTGCCGGGCAGGTATAACGAAGATTAGCCTTTTACACCCCCTGCCGTCAGGCCGTTGACCAGCCAACGCTGCGCCAACAGGAACACCAGGGTGATAGGAATCGCGGAAAGGACGGCGGCGGCGGCAAAGTCGCCCCACAAATAGTTTTGCGGGTTGAGATATTGCTGCATACCCACGGCCAGCGTATAGCTGTCCACATCACGCAGTAACAACGAGGCGACCGGAACTTCGGTAATCGCCGCGATGAACGACAAAATAAACACTACCGCCAGAATCGGTACGGAAAGCGGCAGCAGCACCAGGCGAAACGCCTGCCACGGGGTTGCGCCATCCAGCGCGGCGGCCTCTTCCAGCGAACTGTCGATAGTTTCGAAGTAGCCTTTAATCGTCCAGACATGCAGCGCGATGCCGCCAAGATAGGCGAAGATCACGCCGCCATGCGTATTCAGGCCGATAAATGGAATGTATTGTCCCAGGCGGTCAAATAACGCATACAGCGCCACCAGAGACAAAACCGCCGGAAACATCTGGAAAATCAGCATCCCTTTGAGCAGCGTTGCTTTACCTGGAAAACGCATTCGTGCGAAAGCGTAGGCGCAGGTGGTGGAGAGCGCCACGATGCCGATGGCGGTAATACCGGCGATTTTCACCGAGTTCCACAGCCACAGCAGGACCGGGAAGGGAGGCGGCGTTACCCGACCATCCGCATGTTCCACGCTGAAACCCAGCGCCAACCGCCAGTGTTCCCAGGAGATTTTGTCCGGGATCAGGCTTCCGGTGGCGAAGTTCCCTTCACGTAGCGAGATAGCGATGACCATCAGCAGCGGGAACATGATCGCCGCGATGAAAATCAGCAGCCCCAGGTGCGTGATGAAGAGACGCAGTTTCTGAGATTTGGGTTGGACCATAGCCATTGTTATTATCTCCCTTAATCAAACTTCATACGCGTGGCTTTCAGGTTCACTATTGCCAGCGCGCCTACCAGCAGGAAGATCAGCGTGGCAATGGCCGCCGCCAGACCGAAGTCCTGACCGCCGCCGCCTTCAAAGGCGATACGGTAGGTGTAGCTGACGAGCAGATCGGTATAACCGGCTGGCGTGGTGGTGCCGAGACGGTCTGGCCCGCCGTTGGTCAATAACTGAATCAGGACAAAGTTATTAAAGTTAAAGGCGAAGCTGGCGATCATCAGCGGCGTTAGCGGCTTAATCAGCAGCGGTAAGGTGATCTTAAAGAAATTCTGAAATGGACCGGCGCCGTCCATTGCGGAGGCTTCGTACAGGTCGTCCGGAATCGCTTTCAGCAGCCCCATACACAGGATCATCATGTAGGGATAGCCCAGCCAGGTATTCACGATAATCACCATTGCCCGCGCGGTGTTGGGGTCGCTGAACCAGGCAGGTTTAATGCCGAACAGCGCGCTCAGCATCATATTGATTTCACCAAAGCTTTGGTTGAATAACCCTTTGAAAATCAAAATTGAAATAAACGACGGTACGGCGTAGGGCAGAATCAGCAGGACGCGGTAGATAGCTTTACCTTTCAGCGCTTCCCACTGTACGAGGCAGGCCAATACCATCCCAACCGCCACGGTTAACACCACAGTGAGGACCGAAAAGACCACGGTCCAGACGAAGATAGCGAAAAAGGGCTTCTGAATCCCTTCGTCGGTAAAGACGCGCGTAAAGTTTTTCGCGCCGATAGTAACGGTATAACCAGGACTGAGTTTTTCATCACCCCAGCTTCCGTCGGCGTTGATCGACTGATAATAACCGCTATCGTTGTTTGGCCGGTATTTTACGCCGCTCTGGTTATTGGTAAGCAGGCCGTCATCAGCCAGTGTGTACAGCGGACGGGTACCGGAAAACTGACGTAGCGAGCTCATAATCACTTTACTTTCATCCGGCAGGACGGCGGTTATCTGGTTCAGTGCCAGACGGTTCTGGGTGATTATCCGCAGATTGGCGCGTTCGCCGCCCGGCAGGGCATCGGTCTCTTTCAGCTGTAATTTTTGTTCGCCGCCGAAGGAAAATGCGTCAGACAGGTAATGTTTGCCCGTTTCTCCGTCGGTGAGGGCCAGTTGCCACTCGTCGCCGGCCGGGTAAAGACCGAAGTTATAGGTTTTTCCCGCCTGATAAGAACGGTCCATCAGCACTTGCTGGGCGCGTTCAAAGGTGAGCTGGTTGGTGCTGCTGTAGTTAGTAAAGGCGATGGCGATGGTGCACACCAGCGGGAATAGCACAAACAGCCCCATGCCGGCAAGGCCAGGGTAAACGTAGCGCCAGGCATAGGTTTTACGATTTGCGAAAATATACAGGCCAGCAGAGCTTAAAATCAGCGTCATGATGGCGAACAGATACTCCCCTTGTACGTACATTAAAACTACAAGGTAACCCACCAGCAGGCCCAGCAGACCAATAACTGACCATTTAAGCTGGTCGCTTTGCCACCAGTGTTTCTTTTTAATGACATCCATGGGGGTTTTCCTCTACAGCGTTGAAACTTCCTGGCCGGAGATGTGCCTGATGGCGCTGCGTTTATCAGGCCTACGGTGTGTTGTAGGCCGGATAAGGCATTTATGCCGCCATCCGGCACAGGCTCGCGGCATTACTTGGTGATACGGCTTTGTGCATCTTTCAGCGCGGCATCCACGGTTTGACGGCCGCTGGCGGCGTTGATCACAGCCGTACGTACCGCATACCAGAAGGCGGACATCTGCGGAATATTCGGCATGATCTCGCCTTTCTGGGCGTTATCCATGGTGGCGGCGATACGGGGGTCTTTCGCTAACTGCTCCTGGAAAGATTTCAGCGCCACGGCGCCCAGCGGTTTATCTTTGTTCACTGCCTCCAGACCCTGATCGGTCAGCAGGTAGTTTTCGAGGAACTCTTTCGCCAGCTCCTTGTTCGGGCTGGCAGCGTTAATCCCCGCGCTCAGCACGCCGACGAACGGTTTCGAGGGTTTACCTTTGAAGGCCGGCAGCAGGGTGACACCGTAGTTGACTTTGCTCTTGTCGATGTTCGACCATGCCCACGGGCCGTTGATGGTCATTGCCGTTTCGCCTTTATTGAAGGCTGCTTCGGCGATGGAGTAATCGGTATCGGCGCTCATATTTTTGTTCTTGATCATATCGATCAGGAAAGTCAGACCCGCTTTCGCGCCGGCGTTGTCGACGCCAACGTCTTTCACGTCATACTTACCGTTTTCAAATTTGAACGCGTAACCGCCGTCAGCGGCGATCAAAGGCCAGGTGAAATACGGTTCTTGCAGGTTGAACATTATCGCCGACTTCCCTTTCGCTTTTAGCTCTTTATCCAGCGCCGGGATCTCTTCCCAGGTTTTCGGCGGGTTCGGGACGAGGTCTTTGTTATAAATCAGGGAGAGGGCTTCAACGGCGATGGGGTAGGCGATCAGCTTGCCGTTATAACGTACCGCATCCCAGGTAAACGGATAGAGTTTGTCCTGAAACGCTTTATCCGGAGTGACCTCCGCCAGCAGACCAGACTGCGCGTAGCCGCCAAAACGGTCGTGCGCCCAGAAGATAATGTCAGGACCGTCGCCGGTGGCTGCCACCTGCGGGAATTTCTCTTCCAGCTTATCCGGGTGCTCAACGGTCACTTTAATGCCGGTGTCTTGCTCAAATTTTTTACCGACCTCGGCCAGACCGTTATAGCCCTTGTCGCCGTTGATCCAGATAACCAGTTTACCTTCTTCAATTTTGGCGAGAGCCGGGGCGGAAATCATCATCGTCGTAAGTGCGGATAATGCGAGGATGCCTACGCCAGTTTTAATCTTCATATCTCCCATCCTTTTTGGTGATGTACACAGAGGTGGTTTAACGGTCTCTAGTTTCTTTATACGACAACCTCTTTCCATCCTCCCCGCCCCTACGCCCCACCCCGGCTTTATGTGATCTGTGTTACATAAATGTGAGTAATGCGTGCTGGCGCACATAAAAACACGCCGATTTTTGCGGGCGGCATCACGAAATTCCTTTTCTGCCCGCACCCGTGGTCTCAGGCGCTGTGTCCTCATCCTCCCGCCTCCTCCCCCATAAAAAAGCCGGGGGGTGGAGGATTTACCCCAGTCAGGGATCGCGCATAGTCAGGCCATCATGAATGTTGCTGTCAATGACAGGTTGTAACGAAGGGAGAAAGGCATGGCGAGCGTACAGCTACGAAATGTAACGAAAGCCTGGGGTGACGTGGTGGTATCGAAAGATATTAACCTCGATATCCATGACGGGGAGTTCGTGGTGTTTGTGGGACCGTCAGGCTGTGGTAAATCGACCTTGCTGCGTATGATCGCCGGGCTTGAAACCATCACCAGTGGCGACCTGTTTATCGGGGAAACCCGTATGAATGATATCCCGCCTGCCGAGCGCGGCGTGGGCATGGTATTCCAGTCTTATGCGCTCTATCCCCATCTCTCCGTTGCAGAAAACATGTCTTTCGGCCTCAAGCTGGCGGGCGCCAAAAAAGAGGTAATGAATCAACGCGTCAATCAGGTGGCGGAAGTGCTGCAACTGGCGCATCTGCTGGAACGTAAGCCAAAAGCGCTTTCCGGCGGGCAGCGTCAGCGCGTAGCGATTGGCCGCACGCTGGTGGCGGAGCCGCGTGTGTTTTTGCTGGATGAACCGCTCTCTAACCTGGACGCCGCGCTGCGCGTGCAGATGCGTATTGAAATTTCTCGCCTGCATAAACGTCTGGGCCGCACGATGATTTACGTCACCCACGATCAGGTCGAGGCGATGACGCTGGCCGACAAAATCGTGGTGCTGGACGCCGGTCGCGTCGCGCAGGTCGGTAAGCCGCTGGAGCTGTACCACTATCCGGCGGACCGCTTTGTCGCGGGCTTCATCGGCTCGCCGAAGATGAACTTCCTGCCGGTGAAAGTGACCGCCACCGCGATTGAACAAGTCCAGGTCGAACTGCCGAATCGCCAGCAAATCTGGCTGCCGGTCGAAAGTCGCGGCGTGCAGGTCGGCGCCAATATGTCTTTAGGCATTCGGCCGGAACACCTGCTGCCGAGCGATATCGCCGATGTCACCCTGGAAGGTGAAGTCCAGGTTGTCGAGCAGTTAGGGCACGAAACACAAATTCATATCCAGATCCCCGCCATCCGTCAAAACCTGGTTTATCGCCAGAATGACGTGGTGTTGGTAGAAGAGGGCGCCACATTCGCTATCGGCCTGCCGCCAGAGCGCTGTCATCTGTTCCGCGAGGATGGCAGCGCATGTCGTCGTCTGCATCAAGAGCCGGGTGTTTAAGGCCTCCATAAAAAAACGAAACGCAAAACCATTCGCAGTTTTAGAAGGTGGCAGCGTTTAAAGAAAAGCAATGATCTCAGGAGATAGAATGATGATTACTCTGCGCAAACTCCCACTGGCGGTTGCTGTCGCAGCGGGCGTAATGTCCGCTCAGGCAATGGCTGTCGATTTCCACGGTTACGCCCGTTCCGGTATTGGCTGGACGGGAAGCGGCGGCGAACAACAGTGTTTCCAGGCAACGGGTGCCCAAAGTAAATACCGTCTCGGTAACGAATGTGAAACCTATGCGGAACTGAAACTGGGCCAGGAAGTGTGGAAAGAGGGCGATAAGAGCTTCTATTTCGACACCAACGTCGCCTATTCGGTTAACCAGCAGAACGACTGGGAATCGACCGATCCCGCCTTCCGCGAAGCGAACGTGCAGGGTAAAAACCTGATTGAATGGCTACCGGGCTCTACCATCTGGGCCGGTAAGCGCTTCTATCAGCGTCATGACGTACACATGATCGACTTCTACTACTGGGATATTTCAGGTCCTGGCGCGGGTATCGAAAATATCGATCTGGGCTTCGGTAAGCTTTCACTGGCGGCGACCCGCTCTCAGGAAGCGGGCGGTTCTTACACCTTCAGCAGCCAAAATATTTACGATACTTCTAAAGATACCGCGAACGACGTCTTTGACGTACGTCTGGCTGGTCTGCAAACGAACCCGGACGGCGTACTGGAGCTGGGCGTTGATTACGGCCGCGCCAATACGACCGATGGTTATAAGTTGGCTGATGGGGCATCGAAAGACGGCTGGATGTTCACCGCCGAACACACGCAAAGCATGTTGAAAGGCTATAACAAGTTTGTCCTTCAGTATGCGACTGACGCGATGACCACGCAGGGTAAAGGCGGGGCGCAGGGTACCTATGGGTATGCCTATGATACAAAAGACGATGACGGTAATGTCATCCACCACGTTGACGACTACGTCAATAACAACGGCAAACTATGGCGTGTGCTGGATCACGGCGCGATTTCGCTGGGCGATCGTTGGGATCTGATGTACGTCGGTATGTTCCAGAAACAAGACCTGGACAATAAACTCGGTACCGATTGGTGGACTGTAGGCGTACGTCCGATGTTCAAATGGACGCCAATCATGAGTACCCTGCTGGAAGTGGGTTATGACAACGTGAAATCTCAGCAGACTGGCGATCATAACAATCAATATAAAATCACCCTGGCGCAACAGTGGCAGGCGGGCGACAGCATCTGGTCGCGTCCGGCTATCCGTATTTTCGCCACCTACGCGAAATGGGATGAGAAATGGGGCTATATCAAAGACGGCGATAACATTTCCCGTTATGCCGCAGCGACTAACTCCGGCATTTCCACCAACAGCCGTGGCGATAGCGATGAGTGGACCTTCGGCGCCCAGATGGAAATCTGGTGGTAATACGATGGTCATCTGACGTAACGAGGGGCACAAGCCCCTCTGAAACATCAGGTCTGATGATGCTTGTAAGCCGAATAAGGCGCCAGCCGCCATTCGGCGATATGTTTGGGTTGGCGCGCTATTGCCTGGCTACCGCTGAACCCGCCTTATTGAGGTGAGAATAATGAAAATGAAGAAAAGTCTCGTCGCCCTCTGTTTAACCGCAGGGCTGTTCGCCAGCGTGCCGGGTATCAGCCTGGCGGAAGTGAACTATGTACCGCAAAATACCAGCGCCGCGCCCGCTATTCCTGCTGCCGCGCTACAGCAATTAACCTGGACGCCTGTAGATCAGTCAAAAACGCAGTCTACCCAACTGGCGACTGGCGGCCAGCGCCTTGACGTCGCCGGCATTACCGGCCCGGTCGCCGCTTATAGCGTTCCGGCGAATATCGGCGAGCTGACATTAACTCTGACCAGCGAGGTCAATAAGCAAGCCAGCGTTTTTGCGCCAAACGTGTTGATTCTTGACCAAAATATGACGCCTTCGGCGTTCTTCCCCAGCAGTTACTTTACTTATCAGCAGCCGGGCGTCATGAGCGCAGACCGGCTGGAAGGCGTGATGCGCCTGACGCCTGCGTTGGGGCAGCAAAAACTCTATGTTCTGGTGTTTACGACCGAAAAAGATCTTCAGCAAACTACTACGCTGCTCGATCCGGCAAAAGCCTATGCCAAAGGTGTCGGTAACTCTATCCCGGATATACCCGATCCAGTTGCTCGCCATACCACTGACGGCGTGGTGACACTGAAGGTAAAAACCAACAGCAGCTCCAGCGTATTGGTCGGGCCGTTGTTTGGCTCGTCCGGTACCGGGCCGGTAACGGTAGGCAATACCGCCGCGCCGGTCGCTGCGCCAGCGCCAGTCGCGCCGAAGAAAAGCGAACCGATGTTGAACGATACGGAAAGCTACTTTAATAAAGCGATTAAGGATGCCGTAGCGAAAGGCGACGTCGATAAAGCGCTGAAACTGCTTGATGAGGCCGAACGTCTGGGATCGACATCTGCCCGTTCCACCTTTATCAGCAGTGTAAAAGGCAAGGGGTAATTGTTTCCCCACAGTGCTGATTTTGCAGCAACTGGTGCGTCTCCTGGCGCACCTTTTTTTATCATTTCATGCGAATTGTTATTTTTTTGTTGCGCAATAGATCACTTAATTGTGATTGCGCCCCCCGTAATGTCTTTTCTGAGATACAATGACTTTAAGTTATGAATCGGAGAGTAAGGCATGTCACACCCTGCGTTAACGCAACTGCGTGCGCTGCGCTATTTTGATGCGATTCCTGCGCTTGAACCCCATTTGCTGGACTGGCTGTTGCTGGAAGATTCTATGACTAAACGTTTTGAGCAGCAGGGAAAGCGGGTAAGCGTGACGCTGATTCGGGAAGCGTTTGTCGGCCAAAGTGAGGTCGAGGAAGCATCAGGTTTACTGCCATCCGAATCCCGCTACTGGTTACGTGAGATACTGCTTTGCGCTGACGGCGAGCCCTGGCTTGCCGGACGTACCGTGGTACCGGAATCCACGCTGTGCGGACCTGAACAGGTCTTACAACATCTGGGTAAAACCCCGCTTGGACGTTATCTATTTACATCATCGACACTGACCCGCGATTTTATTGAAATTGGACGCGATGCAACGCTGTGGGGGCGCCGCTCTCGACTGCGGTTGAGCGGAAAACCGCTGTTGCTTACCGAGCTTTTTTTACCTGCATCGCCGCTGTACTGAGAGGAAGATAAAGATGGAGTGGAGTCTGACGCAGAGTAAGCTGCTGGCGTTTCACCGTTTGATGCGTACAGATAAGCCTATTGGCGCGTTGCTGCTGCTCTGGCCGACGCTTTGGGCGCTATGGGTGGCGACACCGGGTATGCCTCAGCTGTGGATTTTGGCGGTTTTTGTCGCTGGCGTGTGGTTAATGCGCGCGGCGGGCTGCGTGGTAAATGATTATGCCGATCGTAAATTTGACGGACATGTAAAACGTACGGTCAACCGGCCTTTACCCAGCGGCGCCGTGACAGAGAAAGAAGCGCGCAACCTGTTTGTGGTGCTGGTGCTGCTGGCGTTTCTGTTGGTGCTGACGCTGAACGCCATGACGATTCTGCTTTCCGTGGCGGCGCTGGCGTTGGCCTGGGTTTATCCCTTTATGAAACGCTACACCCACCTGCCGCAGGTCGTGCTGGGGGCCGCTTTCGGCTGGTCAATCCCCATGGCGTTCGCCGCGGTGAGCGAATCCCTGCCGTTGAGCTGCTGGCTGATGTTCCTCGCCAATATTCTCTGGGCAGTGGCTTACGATACGCAATATGCGATGGTCGACAGAGATGATGATATCAAGATAGGCATTAAATCGACGGCGATCCTGTTTGGTCGTTATGACACATTGATTATCGGGATTCTGCAGCTTGGTGTCATGGTGTTAATGGCGCTGATCGGCTGGTTGAATGGTCTGGGATGGGGATATTACTGGGCTGTGCTGGTGGCGGGCGCGCTGTTTGTCTACCAGCAAAAACTGATTGCGAACCGTGAACGTGAAGCCTGCTTTAAAGCCTTTATGAACAATAACTACGTTGGCCTGGTGCTATTTTTAGGGCTGGCGATGAGTTACTGGCACTTCTGATGTCATGCCGGGCGAACCCGGCCTGCAAAGCCAAAATTTTCAATACGTCATATCAGTTGCCCGATAAGCTTACGCCATCGGGCATTTCAGGCACTGGCTTACTCGCCCTGCGTCGCGCTTTCAATCGTCAGACGGACATCAGAGGTAATCAGATCGGCAAGCATCTGATATATCTTCATCGTTTCTGCCGGTTCGGCATCGCCCGTATCACTGATATAACCCTCATCCCGTAGCGTCAACACGAGTGAACTGAACACCGCTTTGTCGAAAAACTCCGGCGCGTTAATACCGTGCAGGACAGACAGACGTTGCGCCACGGTACGGCTTTCTTTCTCCAGCGTACTGCGGTTGATGGACGGATTGGCGCTCAACAGCCAGAACGTAATGGCATAACGCTGTAGCGTTTCGCGCGCGCCTGCCGCCAGCAGCTGCAGCGTACGGGAATGCGCCGGGTTGATATGCAGTTCATCATCCTGCAGGGTGATTAGCCCCTGACGCTGCATTTCACTGGCCAGAGCGTCAATGACCGAGGCTAACTCCTCGCGCTCCCAGCGCAGGAACAGCTCCGCTTTTAACATCGGATAGAGCGCTTCAACATGCTGCTGCAACGCATCACGCGAAATGCGACGATGCTGGGTGATAATCGCCGCCATCAGCGAAGGCATAATCAACATATGCGCGATATTGTTACGATAATAGGTCATCAACACCGCCTGCTCGCGCGGCAGGATGATGATATCGCCAATGGTGTCTTTCTCGACCTCAAACTTATTCATCTGCAGCGCGTGAGCGATGAGCTCGCCAGCGCTGGCGGCAGGAACGGTTGAGTCTGTGGAATAAGGGACATTGCGCATCAGATCGAGATAGCAATCAAGCTGCTCGGTGAGCTGCTCGCGGGTGAGCGAGCGCTGACGCGACGCTAACAGCGCGGTACAACACAGGTTCATCGCGTTTGCCGCGCCAGCGTTGTTAATACGCACCATCAGATCGGCGGCGATACTATTTACCGTCGGCGTCAGCCAGGCTGGGCGTATGGCCTCTATAGGGTCGATAGATTCGCGCCACTCCGGCACATGCTGATTCAGGTACGTCATGAGCGGCATCGGTTCGCCAAAGTTAACGTAGCCCTGACCCAGATTGCGCAGCTTGCTCAAGCCTTTCAGCATCTGCGGTAGACTCTCTTTCTCTTTTGTCGCGCCGCGCAGCTCTTTCGCATAGGTGCCCACTTCCATGACGTGCTCATAGCCGATGTAAATAGGCACTAACGTAATTGGACGGGTACCGCCGCGCAGCATCGCCTGGATAGTCATCGACAGGGTGCCGGTTTTCGGGTCTAACAAACGTCCGGTACGCGAACGTCCTCCTTCGACAAAATACTCAACCGAGTAACCGCGGCTGAACAGCTCGCCCAGGTATTCGCGAAAGACGGTGGAATAGAGTTTATTCCCCTTAAAGGTGCGACGAATAAAGAACGCGCCCAGACGACGGAAAATCGGGCCAGCGGGCCAGAAATTAAGGTTAATACCGGCGGCAATGTGCGGCGGAACCAGTCCCTGGTGATACAGCACATAAGAAAGGAGCAAGTAGTCCATATGGCTGCGATGACAGGGCACATAGACGATTTCATGCCCGTCGTGCGCCAGTTGGCGTACGCGCTCGGCGTTATGCACGTTAATCCCCTGGTAAAGTCGGTTCCAGGTAAACCCCAAAATCCTGTCGGTCAAACGAATCATCTCGTAAGAGAAGTTCGCCGCGATCTCTTCCATCAGCGCAATGGCGTTTTGCTGCGCTTTTTCATGAGAGATTTTCTTACTACGCGCTTCGTCTTCTACCGCGCGGGCGATCGCTTTCGAGGCCAGCAGTTTGTTAAACAGATCCTGACGGGCGGGCAGGCGTGGGCCAACCGCCGCCAGGCGCAGGCGGGCAAAGTGCATACGCGCCACGCGAGCCAGCTTCTGCGCGATGATTTTATCGGTGCCGTGTTCATCAGCCATACGACGCAATGAGACGGACGGCGAGAATCGGACAAAGCTATCGCGACCCAGCCAGGAGATGGCAAAGAATTTCTGTACGCCGTTCAGCATGCGTAAAGGCGGGTTCTCTTCTCCCTTTTCACGACCCGGCGCGCGGCCAAACATCACGGAAACGGGCACCATCTGCACGTCCAAAGCCGGATTACTCCGATGCAGATCGAGATAATCGTGAAAAAGTTTCACCGACTCTTCTTTTGGCGTGTAATAGGTAAAGACACGCGGTCCGCCGTGAATAAATACATAGCGCGGCAACAGCGCGCCGTCGATCTCCAGCGGCTCCAGCGGATCCGGGAGATCGTGCGCCAGACATTGCGCCCGCAGCGTCAGTAAGTCCGCTTTTGAGTTGTATGGCAAGACATACATAATGGGGCGAGAAGTATCGAGCCCCAATTCCTGGGCGGGTTCCGCCGGAATAGACTTGCTTTTTACCAGTATGCTTAATGGTAAATTCAGTAATTTGTAGTAAATTCGTGGCCAGCCGGACATAAACGATGTAAAGCCTCTGGTTAATAATGCAAATGCGCTGCAAGGATATCAGAAAGTTTAGCGAATTTCTGTTGTATCCCGTCATACTTCGCGCTGCGTTACGGCAGTCCGAATCGTGTAGGGCAACCGTATAATGTCATTGACGTTAATAATGTAAAAAGGTTCTTTTGATGGCCAATAATACCACTGGATTCACCAGAATTATCAAAGCGGCAGGATATTCCTGGAAAGGATTTCGCGCCGCATGGACTCACGAAGCGGCGTTTCGCCAGGAAAGCCTCGCGGTATTGCTGGGTGTCATCATCGCCTGCTGGCTGGATGTGGATGCGATTACCCGTGTGTTATTGATAGGTTCCGTTTTACTTATCATGATTGTTGAAATCCTCAACAGCGCTATTGAAGCGGTCGTGGACCGCATCGGTTCTGAATACCATGAGCTTTCCGGCCGTGCGAAAGATATGGGATCGGCTGCGGTGCTGCTGTCTATTTTCGTTGCCCTGATGACCTGGGGCATCCTGTTATGGTCACATTTTCGATAAAGGTTCCAAATTTTATAAATCTCTTGTTTTTTGCGCCGTTTGTGGTTCCAAAATCACCTTTAACTGTATATACTCACAGCATGACTGTATATACACCCAGGGGGCGGAATGAAAGCGTTAACGGCCAGGCAACAAGAGGTGTTTGATCTCATCCGGGATCACATCAGCCAGACAGGTATGCCACCGACGCGTGCGGAAATCGCGCAGCGTTTGGGGTTCCGTTCCCCAAACGCGGCGGAAGAACACCTTAAAGCGCTGGCGCGCAAAGGGGTGCTTGAAATCGTTTCCGGCGCATCGCGAGGTATCCGTCTGTTACAGGAAGAAGAGGACGGATTACCGCTTGTCGGGCGTGTCGCGGCGGGTGAACCGCTTCTGGCGCAGCAGCATATTGAAGGCCATTACCAGGTCGATCCTTCACTGTTCAAACCCAGCGCCGATTTCCTGCTGCGCGTGAGCGGTATGTCGATGAAAGACATCGGTATTATGGATGGGGATTTGCTGGCGGTACATAAAACGCAAGACGTCCGTAATGGCCAGGTGGTTGTCGCTCGCATTGACGATGAAGTGACAGTAAAGCGCCTGAAAAAGCAGGGCAATAAAGTGGAGCTGCTGCCGGAAAACAGCGAGTTTACACCGATAGTGGTGGATCTGCGCGAACAAAGCTTTACGATTGAAGGGCTGGCGGTAGGCGTCATTCGCAACGGGGAATGGTTGTAATCTCTTTTTAATCTCCTTGTAAGCCGTCATCCGGCAATCGTGCAGCCTGATGGCGCTACGCTTATCAGGCCTACGGGAATGCAGTTCCTGAGATGATTAATTTGTAGGCCGGATAAGGCGTTACGTCGCCATCCGGCAATGCGCTCGTTTCGTTTAACTCCTTGTCAGGCTTTTCTCCATGCCGCTTTTTACCTCCTCTGATAAAGCTCTCTGGCGTCTCGCGCTGCCGATGATTTTTTCTAACATCACCGTCCCCTTGCTGGGGCTGGTCGATACGGCGGTGATTGGTCATCTGGACAGCCCTGTTTTCCTGGGCGGCGTGGCGGTGGGCGCGACTGCCACCAGCTTTCTTTTCATGCTGCTGCTATTTCTACGTATGAGCACCACCGGACTAACGGCGCAGGCATTTGGCGCCAAAAATTCGCAGGCGTTAGCCCGGGCGCTCATTCAACCGTTATTGCTGGCACTGGGTGCAGGCGTGATGATTGTGCTATTTCGCACGCCGCTTATCGAGCTGGCTTTACATATTGTCGGCGGGAACGACGCTGTCCTGGTGCAGGCGAGACGCTTCCTTGAAATTCGTTGGCTAAGCGCTCCCGCGTCACTGGCGAATCTGGTACTGCTCGGTTGGCTGTTAGGCGTTCAGTATGCGCGGGCGCCGGTTATCTTGTTGGTCGTGGGCAATATTCTCAACATCGCGCTCGACCTGTGGCTGGTGATGGGACTTCATATGAACGTGCAGGGCGCCGCCCTGGCGACGGTCATCGCAGAATATGCCACGTTACTGATCGGCCTCATGATGGTACGTAAAGTTCTCCATCTCCGCGGTGTGTCGCTGGATATGCTAAAACAGGCCTGGCGCGGCAACGTGCGCCGCCTTTTGGCGCTCAATCGCGATATCATGCTGCGCTCATTGCTCCTTCAGCTTTGTTTTGGCGCAATCACGGTGTCAGGCGCGCGGCTGGGCAGCGATATTATCGCGGTAAATGCAGTCCTGATGACCTTACTCACCTTTACGGCCTATGCGCTGGACGGTTTTGCTTATGCGGTGGAGGCGCACTCCGGTCAGGCTTACGGCGCGCGTGACGGTAGCAAGCTACTGGACGTCTGGCGAGCGGCGTGTCGTCAGTCGGGAATTGTGGCCTTGTTGTTTTCCACAGTCTATGCCCTGGCAGGCGAACATATTGTCGCGTTACTGACCTCATTGCCGCAAATACAGCTACTGGCGGATCGGTATCTTATCTGGCAGGTGGTATTACCGCTGGTGGGCGTATGGTGCTATCTGCTCGACGGTATGTTTATTGGCGCGACGCGCGCTGCCGAAATGCGCAATAGCATGGCAGTCGCCGCGGGAGGATTCGCGCTGACGCTCTTCGCCCTGCCGGTATTAGGAAATCATGGTTTATGGCTGGCATTAACCGTGTTCCTGGCGCTTCGCGGTCTGTCGTTGAGCCTTATCTGGCGTCGTCACTGGCGCGAGGGTACATGGTTTGCCAGATCGTGACGGTTAAAAATTCTGAATATAAAACCGAAGGCCGAATTCCTGCCTACAATTATTATCACGTCCAGCAGAAATTGCAGTGCATTTGGGCGAATAACACCTGCTATTCCTAACCGAATGATGAGGACAAGATGATGAATAAAGACGAAGCCGGCGGTAACTGGAAACAGTTTAAAGGTAAAATGAAAGAACAATGGGGCAAACTGACCGATGACGATATGACCGTTATCGAAGGTAAACGCGACCAACTGGTAGGTAAAATCCAGGAGCGTTACGGTTACCAGAAAGATCAGGCGGAAAAAGAGGTTGTTGACTGGGAAACCCGTAACAACTATCGCTGGTAATACGTTTTCCCCTACCAGGAGTACATGGATGTGCTTCCCACTGTTTGCTTATGAATGCGGGCGTGCTCCTCTCTACTGCCGCCCGTTTTTCCGTTCAGGCTAACGCGGTTTTTTCTTCACCAGCACCGAGTGATCGTGACCACAGTCGCCCGGATGGCGACACGCTTCCACTTCTACGCACGCAGGGCACAGACCGTGCGCCTCAATAACGTTATGTCGTAGCGCAAAGCCCATTTTAGCCGCCAGCGTATGCATGATGTCTTCCACGCCCTCGGCACACTCTTCCTTCACCACGCCGCAACGATCGCAGATAAACATGGCCGAGCTGTGCGTCGGCTGGTCGAACAGGTGGCAAACCACATAACTATTGGTGGATTCCACTTTATGGACAAAACCCTGTTCGAGCAAAAAATCCAGCGCGCGGTAAATGGTGGGCGGTTTGGCCTGTGGTTCCGTTTCGCGCAGCAAATCGAGCAAATCGTATGCGCTGATGGCACCCTGTTGCAGACTCATCAGGCGCAGCACTTCGAGGCGCTGAGGCGTCAGGCGCACGTTGCGCTGCGCGCAGAGTTTTTCAGCTTGCGCCAGTAACTCTTGCGTTGTGGTCTTTTCCATGTAGCACCTCGAATGGCATGAAAGTCTAATCCGCTACTTTACCACGAGCTGCTTAAAACTCTGAAATTACCCCGCGACAAGATATCGACTGCTAAGCTTTTCCGCGCCAGTATTCTCATCTATACCTAATGAGGGTCGATATTATAACAACAGGATTTAACATCACTATTTCACAGCAATAGTTCGCCTCTGTCCGGTAAAGCGTGGCGGAGGGATTACTTCACCTGATAATAAGATGGGCTAACTGTGAACAAAAACGTCAAACTTTCACTGATTGCTATCGCGGTCTCGCTTTTTATGGCAAAGCAGGCGAGCGTCGCCAATACCTGGACGGAAGCGCGTAATGACGCAATGGGCGGGACGGGCGTTGCGTCCGCGAATTATGGCAGCGGAGTACTATTAAATCCGGCGTTACTGGCAAAAGCCAAACCGGAAGACAATATCACTGTTGTCCTTCCTGCGGTCGGCGTCCAGATTACGGATAAAGACAATCTCCAGGATGAAATTGACGATATCAGCGATAAAGTGGATTACTACGATGAGGTCGTCGATAACCTTACGCTGGGGCAAATTCTGCTCAATCCGCGAGGCGTGCTGAATCAATTTCAGGGCGCCGCGCGCGACCTGGCCGATGAGCTGGAATATCTCAACGGAAAAACCGCCCGCGCCAATGCCGGCGCCGGGTTGGCGGTAAGTATTCCAGGGCAAACGCTTTCCGTGGCGTTTATCGCCAAAGGTTATGCGCATGGGCGCGTGAGTTCGTCCATTGATCAGAACGATATTCAGTATCTGCGTGATATCCAGCATGATGAACGTGTCGCGCTTCGTGAAGCAGGACGCGCTGCTTTGCTGGGGTCTGACGAAATTACAAAGCATTTAAACTCTACCGCGTCGGGGCGGGTAGCGATTGTATCTGACTACGGTATTGCGCTGGCGAAGCAGTTTGTGGTGGGCGAGGTGCCTGTTTCCATTGGCGTTACGCCAAAACTGCAAAAAACCTGGCTCTATAACTACACCACCTCAATTTATAACTACGACAGTAGCGACTGGAATAGCAGCCGTTATCGCAATGATGATACGGGTTTTAACATTGATGCGGGGCTTGCTGCCGATATCGGTGAAAACTGGACGCTGGGGCTGAGCGGGCAAAATCTGGTATCTCGCGATATCGATACGAAAGATATTTACATCACTAATGGTATGACGGGAGAAACCACCAACTACAAAGATACATACCAAATCCGCCCCCTGGTTACCGCGGGCGTCGCATGGCATAACGATTTGCTGACCGTAAGTGCCGATGGCGATCTGACGGAAACGAAAGGCTTTAAGAGCGAAGACAATTCACAGTACGTGGGTGTCGGCGCTGAAGTTCGACCGTTGTCATGGCTGGCGGTGCGCGCAGGGTATCGTGCGGATGTGAAAAATAACGATAGCAATGTGGTTACCGGCGGTCTTGGCTTTGCGCCCTTTAACCGTGTGCATCTCGATTTAATGGGACTGTACGGCGAAGATGAAACCTGGGGGGCAGGCGCGCAGCTTACAATGACATTCTGAGGTGCTTTCACCGGAGGCGCTACGCCTCCGGTTTAGCGTTATGCTATAGTAACGCCCCTTTTTTAACCGGATGCTTATTTATTCGTCATGCAGCCTGAAACCCAGTCCTCCGCTTTTCCTGCTTATCGCTTCTCCATCGCACCTATGCTCGACTGGACGGACAGACATTGCCGCTATTTCCTGCGTTTGCTGTCTCGCCAGACGCTGCTCTACACCGAAATGGTGACCACGGGCGCAATTATTCACGGTAAGGGTGACTATCTGGCTTACAGCGAAGAAGAGCATCCGGTCGCTCTACAGCTTGGTGGAAGCGATCCGGCTCAGCTTGCGCATTGTGCAAAGCTGGCGGAAGCGCGTGGCTACGATGAAATTAACCTCAACGTGGGGTGCCCTTCCGATCGCGTGCAAAACGGTATGTTTGGCGCCTGTTTGATGGGCAATGCGCAACTGGTCGCCGATTGTGTTAAAGCCATGCGTGATGCCGTCTCGATTCCGGTAACGGTAAAAACCCGCATTGGTATTGACGATCAGGACAGTTATGCGTTTTTGTGTGATTTCATTAATACGGTTTCCGGTCAGGGTGAATGCGAGATGTTTATTATCCATGCGCGCAAAGCCTGGCTTTCTGGCTTAAGCCCCAAAGAAAATCGTGAGATCCCGCCGCTGGATTACCCGCGCGTCTATCAGCTAAAGCGGGATTTTCCGCACCTGACCATGTCCATTAACGGCGGCATCAAATCGCTGGAAGAGGCGAAGGAGCACCTGCGCTATATGGATGGCGTCATGGTTGGCCGCGAAGCTTATCAGAATCCGGGTATACTGGCCGCGGTGGATCGGGAGATCTTTGGCGCCGATACCACCGATGCCGACCCGGTTGCGGTGGTTCGCGCGATGTATCCCTATATTGAGCGTGAATTGAGCCAGGGAGCGTATCTGGGGCATATCACTCGCCATATGCTGGGGTTGTTCCAGGGCATCCCCGGCGCGCGGCAGTGGCGTCGCTATCTGAGCGAAAACGCCCATAAAGCTGGCGCGGATGTTGCTGTACTGGAGCAGGCGCTAAAACTGGTAGCAGACAAGCGTTAAAAGTTCGCCAAAAATTAGTCAATCTCACCACGCTCTGTGCAGTCTTGCAGGGCGTTTTCTTTATATATCAAGAATATAAATATTGGCATGATTTTTGTAATAGCTTACCTGACCAGACCCGGTAAGCGCCGTGCCGCCGGGCAATGTCATCTTTATGGGGAACGACTATGCTGGAACTACTTTTTGTGCTTGGCTTTTTTCTGATGTTAATGGTGACGGGCGTCTCCTTGCTGGGCATTCTGGCCGCGCTGGTCGTAGCGACTGCCGTCATGTTCCTGGGCGGAATGTTCGCCCTGATGATCAAGCTGTTACCGTGGCTACTGCTGGCGGTGGCTGTGGTGTGGGTGATCAAAGCAGTAAAAACGCCAAAAATCCCACAGTATCAGCGCAATAACCGTCGGTTTTACTAAGGTATTGAGCGGTTCGTCACAACCTGGAACTTTGCCCTCACAGGCAAATAGGAATCGATTATTAAATCTGTCATGATTGCGCAGGTAACGAATTCATCGCGCTGTACCCTACATACAGCCGAACAAAAAAAGAAAGGGCTTCCCGGGTGGAAGCCCAATTTCTTTGCAGAGCTATTACGGAATCAGCAGGCTTGAGCCCTGTGTGGCCCGGCTTTCCAGCACCTCATGCGCGCGACGGGCATCTTTTAACGCATAGCGTTGATTTTCAGCCACATCAACTTTAATCACGCCGCTGGCGATCAATGAGAACAATTCATTGCTGGCTTCGGTCAGTTCTTCACGTGTCGTAATATACCCCTGTAGTGAAGGTCGCGTGGCATACAGGGAACCTTTCTGATTCAGAATACCTAAATTCACGCCGGTGACGGGGCCGGACGCATTGCCGAAACTGACCATCAGTCCCCGACGTTGCAGGCAGTCCAGTGAGGCTTCCCAGGTATCTTTCCCCACGGAGTCATAGACCACGCGGACTTTTTTGCCGCCAGTGATCTCTTTTACCCGTTCTACAATGCTCTCCTCACGGTAATTAATTACCTGCCAGGCACCGGCGTCCAGCGCCCGCTGCGCTTTTTGCGCGCTACCGACGGTACCGATAAGCTTCGCGCCCAGCGCTTTCGCCCACTGGCAGGCGATCAGACCGACGCCGCCCGCAGCGGCATGAAACAGGAAGGGTTCGTCGGGTTTCACTTCATAGGTTTTGCGCAACAGGTAAAAAACGGTCAACCCCTTGAGAAAAGAGGCTGCCGCCTGTTCGAAGGAAATGGCGTCAGGTAAAATCGCGGCTTTATCTGCGGGGACGTTATGGACGGAACTGTAAGCGCCGAGCGTTGACTGCGCGTAGACGACGCGATCGCCCACGCGAATGTGCTCCACGCCGTTGCCGACTTTACTGACCACACCCGCAGCTTCGGTTCCCAGGCCCGCAGGCAACGACGGGGGCGGATAGAGTCCGCTACGGATATAGGTGTCGATGAAGTTGATACCAATGGCTTTGTTCTCAACCTGGATTTCGTGTTCCGCCGGTTCCGTTGGCGTAAACTCCACGGTCTGAAGCACTTCCGGACCACCATGCTTGTGAAATTCAATACGCGTTGCCATGCTTCCTCCAAAAGAAATGTGGTAATCTTTCGACCCAATCACTATCTCGGTAACTCCATTCACTATGGCAGGAAATAAACCCTTCAACAAACCACAGACTGATGCCCGCGACCGCGATCCGCAGGTTGCCGGGATAAAAGTGCCGCCGCACTCGATTGAAGCGGAACAGTCGGTGTTGGGCGGTTTAATGCTGGATAACGAGCGCTGGGACGATGTGGCCGAGCGCGTGGTGGCGGAAGATTTCTATACCCGTCCGCATCGCCATATCTTTACGGAGATGGGGCGCTTGCAGGAAAGCAGCAGTCCAATCGACCTGATTACGCTCGCGGAATCGCTGGAGCGGCAGGGCCAACTGGACAGCGTCGGCGGTTTCGCCTATCTGGCGGAGCTGTCTAAAAACACGCCAAGCGCGGCGAATATCAGTGCTTATGCGGACATTGTGCGCGAACGCGCCGTGGTCCGCGATATGATCGCGGTGGCGCATGAAATTGCGGACGCCGGTTACGATCCACAGGGGCGCAATAGCGATGAACTGCTGGATCTGGCGGAGTCGCGCGTCTTCCAGATCGCGGAAAACCGGGCCAACAAAGACGAAGGTCCGAAAAGCATCGACCAGATTCTCGACGCTACCGTGGCGCGTATTGAGCAGTTGTTCCAGCAACCGCACGATGGCGTTACAGGCGTGGATACCGGCTATCAGGATCTCAATAAAAAGACAGCAGGGTTGCAGCGTTCGGATTTGATTATCGTCGCGGCGCGTCCCTCCATGGGTAAAACCACTTTTGCGATGAACCTCTGCGAAAATGCGGCGATGTTGCAGGATAAACCGGTACTGATCTTTAGTCTGGAGATGCCCGGCGAACAGATCATGATGCGTATGCTGGCCTCGCTGTCCCGCGTCGATCAGACACGTATTCGTACCGGTCAACTTGATGATGAAGACTGGGCGCGAATCTCCGGCACGATGGGCATTCTGCTGGAGAAACGCAATATGTATATTGACGACTCCTCAGGTCTTACGCCGACAGAAGTCCGTTCGCGCGCGCGGCGTATTTTCCGCGAACATGGCGGGTTAAGTCTGATTATGATCGACTACCTGCAATTGATGCGCGTGCCGTCGCTTTCTGATAACCGTACTCTGGAAATCGCCGAAATTTCTCGCTCGTTGAAAGCGCTGGCGAAGGAACTTCAGGTGCCGGTCGTGGCGCTATCGCAGCTTAACCGCTCCCTGGAACAACGCGCGGATAAACGTCCGGTGAACTCCGACCTGCGTGAATCCGGCTCTATTGAACAGGATGCCGACTTAATTATGTTTATCTACCGTGATGAGGTTTATCACGAGAACAGCGACTTAAAAGGCATTGCTGAAATTATTATTGGTAAGCAACGTAACGGTCCTATCGGTACGGTTCGTCTGACGTTCAATGGTCAGTGGTCGCGCTTCGATAACTATGCGGGACCGCAATACGATGATGAGTAACTCTCCGTCATTCTGTTAACAAGGAATTCAAATGCAAGCGGCAACAGTCGTCATTAACCGCCGCGCTCTGCGACACAACCTGCAACGTCTGCGTGAACTGGCGCCTGCCAGTAAGCTGGTTGCGGTGGTGAAAGCGAACGCTTATGGACACGGTCTTCTGGAGACCGCGCGAACGCTCCCTGATGCTGACGCTTTTGGCGTGGCGCGTCTTGAAGAGGCTCTACGTCTGCGAGCGGGCGGGATCACGCAGCCTATCCTGCTGCTGGAGGGTTTTTTCGACGCCGCCGATTTGCCGACCATTTCCGCGCAATGTCTGCATACCGCCGTACATAATCAGGAGCAGCTTGCCGCCCTGGAGGCGGTGGAGCTGGCGGAGCCGGTAACGGTCTGGATGAAACTGGATACCGGTATGCATCGTCTCGGCGTGCGTCCCGAAGAGGCGGAGGCGTTCTACCAGCGTCTGACGCACTGTAAAAATGTACGCCAGCCGGTGAATATCGTCAGCCATTTTGCCCGTGCGGATGAGCCGGAATGCGGCGCTACCGAACATCAGCTCGACATTTTTAATGCCTTCTGTCAGGGTAAACCCGGTCAGCGCTCTATTGCCGCGTCTGGCGGTATTCTGCTGTGGCCGCAGTCTCACTTTGACTGGGCGCGTCCGGGCATCATTTTGTATGGCGTATCGCCGCTGGAGCACAAACCCTGGGGGCCGGATTTTGGTTTTCAGCCGGTGATGTCCTTAACCTCCAGTTTGATCGCGGTGCGTGACCACAAAGCGGGCGAACCGGTGGGCTACGGCGGGACATGGGTGAGTGAGCGCGACACGCGCCTGGGCGTGGTGGCGATGGGGTATGGCGATGGCTACCCACGAGCGGCGCCTTCCGGTACGCCAGTACTGGTCAATGGCCGTGAAGTCCCGATTGTCGGGCGGGTGGCGATGGATATGATTTGCGTGGATTTGGGGCCAAACGCGCAGGATAACGCGGGCGATCCGGTGGTCTTATGGGGTGAAGGTCTGCCGGTTGAACGTATCGCTGAAATGACAAAAGTAAGTGCTTACGAACTTATCACGCGCCTGACCTCAAGGGTGGCGATGAAGTATATTGATTAAATACGCGGCGGGCCGGGTGGCGCTTGCGCTTATCCGGCTTGTATCGCGCATTGGCTGCAGGCCGGATAAGACGTTCACGCCGCTATCCGGTAATATGCGCATCCACCACAACATCCTCTCGATCTTCTCGTCCTTCCGGTTTATTGTGTTATTTCCTGCCCTCTGTAAACCTGGAGAACCATCGCGTGTTTCAAAAAGTTGACGCCTATGCCGGCGATCCGATTCTTTCACTGATGGAGCGTTTTAAAGACGACTCCCGTCACGACAAAGTAAATCTGAGCATTGGCCTGTATTACAACGAAGACGGGATTATCCCACAGCTTAAAACGGTGGCCGAAGCCGAAGCCCGGCTTAACGCGCAGCCGCATGGCGCTTCGTTGTACCTGCCGATGGAAGGACTCAATACTTATCGCCATACTATCGCGCCTTTGCTCTTTGGCGCCGATCACCCGGTTCTTCAGCAACAGCGCGTGGCCACTATCCAGACATTAGGCGGTTCCGGCGCGCTGAAAGTGGGCGCGGATTTCCTGAAGCGTTATTTCCCCGACGCAGGCGTATGGGTGAGCGACCCCACCTGGGAAAACCATATTGCGATATTTGCCGGGGCAGGATTCGAAGTGAGTACTTACCCCTGGTATGACGACGCGACTAACGGCATCCGTTTTAACGATCTGCTGGCCACGCTGAATACGTTACCTGCGCGCAGTATCGTGTTGCTGCACCCCTGTTGTCACAACCCGACCGGGGCGGATTTAACGCCTTCGCAATGGGATGCGGTGATTGAAATAGTGAAAGCGCGCGATCTGATTCCGTTCCTTGATATTGCCTATCAGGGATTTGGCGCAGGCATGGACGAGGATGCTTACGCTATTCGCGCCATTGCCAGCGCCGGGTTACCTGCGTTAGTCAGTAATTCTTTTTCGAAGATTTTCTCGCTGTATGGCGAGCGCGTCGGCGGCCTGTCCGTGGTGTGTGAAGATGCCGAAATCGCCGCGCGGGTTCTGGGACAGCTAAAAGCGACGGTGCGCCGAATTTACTCCAGTCCGCCGTGTTTCGGCGCTCAGGTGGTCGCTACGGTCCTGGGCGATGAGGCGTTAAAAGCGAGCTGGCTGGCGGAAGTCGACGCGATGCGTAACCGCATTATATCGATGCGCCAGACGCTGGTGAAGGAGCTGAAGGCGGAGATGCCTGACCGCAACTTTGATTACTTGTTACAGCAGCGCGGTATGTTCAGCTATACCGGGTTAAGCGAGGAGCAGGTCGAGCGGTTGCGCGATGAGTTTGGCGTTTACCTGATTGCCAGTGGCCGCATGTGTGTCGCCGGGCTTAATACTTCAAATGTACACCGCGTGGCGAAGGCATTTGCCGCTGTCATGTAATATTCAGGCCGGACGGCGATAACAGTGCCCTCCGGCCTGACAATAGCTGTTGTGATCATCCTCTTTTTTCGTAACAAAACCGCAGATAATCCTTCCTTTTGACCGTTACTGGCGTTATGGTCAGATAGTTTTTTGAGCAAAGACTCATCTTGATAATTATAATATTTTGAATTTTAAGGGAAAAGTATGAAAAAAATAACCCTGGCGCTGAGTGCCGTCTGTTTATTGTTTACGCTAAACCATTCCGCGAATGCGTTAGTATCTTCCCCTTCGACGCTCAATCCGGGCACTAACGTTGCAAAACTCGCGGAACAAGCGCCTGTCCATTGGGTCTCTGTCGCCCAGATTGAAAACAGCCTCACCGGACGACCGCCGATGGCGGTCGGCTTTGATATTGACGACACCGTGTTATTCTCCAGCCCCGGATTCTGGCGCGGAAAGAAAACCTACTCCCCGGACAGCGACGATTATCTGAAAAATCCGGCCTTTTGGGAAAAAATGAACAACGGCTGGGATGAGTTCAGTATTCCAAAAGAAGTGGCCCGACAGCTCATTGATATGCATGTTCGTCGTGGCGACAGTATTTACTTTGTCACTGGTCGTAGTCAGACGAAAACGGAAACCGTGTCGAAAACGCTGGCGGATAACTTCCATATTCCGGCGGCGAATATGAATCCGGTGATTTTCGCCGGCGATAAACCGGGACAAAATACGAAAGTTCAGTGGCTGCAGGAGAAGAACATGCGTATCTTCTACGGCGATTCGGATAACGATATTACTGCGGCTCGTGATTGTGGTATCCGCGGTATTCGTATCCTGCGCGCGGCTAACTCCACCTACAAACCGCTGCCGCAGGCAGGAGCGTTTGGCGAGGAAGTCATTGTCAACTCGGAGTACTAAAAATCAGGAGAGCGACAGGCTCTCCTTTTTTGCATGATTTTTGCACAAACTTGCCCCGCCAGCTTTTACCTTTTCCGGACTTGCTGCACACTATTCAGGAGACGTTTGTTTTTAGGAAGGAGCAGCCTATGTGGTATCAGCGCACCATTACACTGAGCGAGAAGCCGCGCGGGTTTCATCTGATAACAGATGAAATTATCGATAAATTGTCTGGCTTACCGCCTGTCGAAACGGGTTTGCTGCATCTGTTGTTGCTACACACCTCGGCCTCGCTGACGCTAAACGAAAACTGCGATCCCACCGTGCGCGCTGATATGGAGCGCCATTTCCTGAAAACCGTTCCCGATAATGCGGCGTATGAACATGATTACGAAGGCGCGGATGACATGCCTTCGCATATTAAGTCGTCAGTATTGGGCGTCTCGTTGCTGCTGCCTGTACGCCAGGGGCGTTTACAGTTAGGAACATGGCAAGGTATCTGGTTGGGAGAGCACCGTATTCAAGGCGGTCCACGTAAAATCATCGCGACACTACAAGGGGAATGATAATGACCATTTCGGAATTACTGCAATACTGCATGGCAAAACCTG
The DNA here is from genome assembly GCF_046567715.1 of Salmonella sp. 741265116_PST. Classification (NCBI taxonomy): domain Bacteria; kingdom Pseudomonadati; phylum Pseudomonadota; class Gammaproteobacteria; order Enterobacterales; family Enterobacteriaceae; genus Salmonella; species Salmonella sp. 741265116_PST. The sequence goes on from NZ_JBKFPH010000032.1 coordinate 26,033, forward strand.
GCGCAGAGCAGAGCGTCCACAGCGACTGGAAAGCGACGCAAATTAAAGTGGAAGATGTACTTTTCGCGATGGTAAAAGAAGTTGAAGGACGCCCGGCAGCCTCTCTCAAAACCAGCCCGGAACTGGCAGAATTGTTACGTCAGCAGCACAGCGATGTACGACCGAGTCGGCACCTTAATAAAGCGCACTGGAGCACGGTCTATCTGGACGGATCGCTGCCGGATTCACAACTCTATTATCTGGTCGATGCCTCTTATCAACAGGCGGTAAATGCGCTGTCGGAAGATAAACGCAAGCAGTTGCCGCAGTCCTGATTATAGCGCGCCGACCAACAACGCCAGGGCGATATCAATGAGGCGGATGACCGTAGACCGGATACGGCTGCCGAGGGCGATTTGCGCATTATTGGCGCGTAGCCTGGCGAGGTCCCGCTGTCCTTCCAGCAGAATAATCATATCGTCGTCGTCCAGCCAGCCGCGAGCATGTTCCTGAAGCGCGCGGGCGATAAACGCGGCGGACTCGCGGATACCGTCGTCGCTGTCTTCTCTTGCCTGCTTATACGCCTGGATAAACTCGGCAATCGCCGAGGAAACTACAGGATGTTCGGACCGGGTGGTGGTAAGCAGGTTATGTATTTCGTTAATAGACGCCATTTTCATCTCCCTGAGTGCAGCGAGCGCCCCAATGCAGACACTCACCCTGTATGGCTAATTTCCAGACCTGATTATTTTGCTGTTGGTATCTCTCAGCCTGGATGTAAGTAAGTGGTTGCTTACGTTGCATAACCCGCGCATAAAGACGCAAATAGTGATTTTTCAGCAGCGCCAGATTATCGAGTCGGTGTTTATCCCCACCTTGACGGGCGACCCGCTCAGCCTGAAAAAATGTCTGGCGGATATCGCGGTCATCCTTGAGCAGTGTCTCTTTTGGCCACGGTATTCGCGCCGCGTCCTGCAGGAAGTGGGTTGAGCGCGCTTGTAATAGCGTCAGTTGTTGAAAAGCCACGGCGCTAAAGTGGTCAGGCAGCGTACAGGCGGATAAAAACAGGCACAGCAGTAGTGTGATTGCGTAGGGCAACTTCATGGTGTTTTCCATAACAGACCGTTTGCGCTATCACATGTCAGAGCGAGGCGGCACGCAAATCACAAATGCTCAACACGGATACAATGAGGTGGGATGAGGAAAAATGATGCCGCTTCCCGGCGAATCGGAAAGCGGCGTGAAGGTTATTTGAGCATAGGTTTAAGGAAGCGGGCGGTATGCGACGCCTCGCACTCCGCCACGGTTTCCGGCGTACCGGAGACGAGAATTTCGCCGCCGCCGCTGCCGCCTTCCGGGCCGAGGTCGACAATCCAGTCCGCCGTTTTAATGACGTCCAGGTTGTGTTCGATCACCACGATGGTGTTGCCCTGATCGCGCAACTGATGCAGAACGTCAAGCAACTGCTGAATATCGGCAAAGTGCAGGCCGGTGGTCGGCTCGTCGAGAATATACAGCGTCTGCCCGGTACCGCGCTTCGACAGTTCGCGCGCCAGCTTCACGCGCTGGGCCTCGCCGCCGGAAAGCGTCGTCGCCGACTGACCAAGACGAATATAGGTCAGCCCCACGTCCATCAGCGTCTGCAGCTTACGCGCCAGCGCCGGAACCGCATCAAAGAACTCACGCGCTTCTTCAATGGTCATATCCAGCACTTCGTGGATGGTCTTGCCTTTGTACTTAATCTCCAGCGTTTCCCGGTTATAGCGCTTGCCTTTGCACTGGTCGCACGGCACGTAAATATCCGGCAGAAAGTGCATTTCGACTTTAATGACGCCATCGCCCTGGCACGCTTCGCAGCGACCGCCGCGCACGTTGAAGCTGAATCGCCCTGGCGTATAGCCGCGCGAGCGAGACTCCGGCACGCCAGCAAAAAGCTCGCGAACCGGGGTAAAGACGCCCGTATAGGTCGCCGGGTTGGAGCGCGGGGTACGGCCGATCGGGCTCTGGTCGATATCGATCACTTTATCGAAATGTTCCAGCCCCTGAATATCCCGATACGGCGCCGGTTCGGCGATAGTCGCCCCGTTTAACTGACGCTGGGCGATGGGGAACAGTGTGTCGTTAATCAGCGTCGATTTACCGGAACCTGAGACGCCGGTGATACAGGTAAACAGCCCTACCGGTAGCGTAAGGGTCACATCTTTCAGGTTGTTGCCGCGCGCGCCGGTGAGTTTGAGCACTTTTTCTGGATTTGCCGGTACGCGTTGTTTCGGCACTTCAATTTTGCGTTTACCGCTCATGTACTGGCCGGTCAGCGATTCCGGTACCGCCATAATGGCTTCCAGCGGGCCTTCCGCCACCACCTCGCCGCCGTGAACGCCTGCGCCGGGGCCAATATCAATCACATGGTCGGCGGCGCGGATGGCGTCTTCATCGTGTTCCACCACGATCACGGTATTGCCAAGATTGCGCAGATGAATCAGCGTACCCAGCAGCCGTTCATTATCGCGCTGGTGCAGACCGATGGACGGTTCATCCAGCACATACATCACGCCGACTAACCCGGCGCCTATCTGGCTCGCCAGACGAATACGCTGGGCTTCGCCGCCGGAAAGCGTTTCTGCCGAGCGGGAGAGCGTGAGATAGTTCAGGCCGACGTTCACCAGAAACTTGAGGCGATCGCCGATCTCTTTTAGCACTTTTTCGGCGATTTTCGCCCGTTGCCCGGAAAGCTTGAGATTAGTGAAAAAATCCATCGCATGGCCAATGCTCATATCGGAAATAGCAGGCAGCGGCGTATTTTCCACAAATACATGGCGCGCTTCGCGATTCAGTCGCGTTCCTTCACAGCTGGCGCAGGGGCGATTACTGATGAATTTCGCCAGCTCTTCGCGCACCGCGCTGGATTCCGTCTCTTTATAACGACGCTCCATATTATGCAGCACGCCTTCGAACGGATGGCGGCGCACGGAGGTATCGCCGCGATCGTTCATGTATTTAAATTCAATATTCTCTTTGCCGGAACCGTATAGCACGACTTTATGTACGTTGGCGCTGAGGCTTGCCCACGGCGCATCCACGTCGAACTTATAGTGTTCCGCCAGCGACTTGAGCATTTGAAAGTAGTAAAAATTGCGACGATCCCAACCACGAATCGCGCCGCCTGCCAGCGACAGGTCGGGATTCTGGATCACGCGGTCCGGATCGAAATATTGCTGAACGCCGAGCCCGTCACAGGTCGGGCAGGCGCCTGCCGGGTTGTTGAACGAGAACAGACGCGGTTCCAGCTCGCGCATACTGTAGCCGCAAATCGGACAGGCAAAATTGGCGGAGAACAGGAGTTCCTCCGCTTTCTCATCGTCCATATCGGCAACAACCGCCGTGCCGCCGGATAATTCCAGCGCCGTTTCGAACGACTCCGCCAGGCGTTGGGAAAGATCGTTGCGAACTTTGAAGCGATCGATCACCACCTCAATGGTATGTTTCTTTTGCAATTCCAGCTTCGGCGGATCGGAGAGATCGCAGACTTCGCCGTCAATACGGGCGCGAATGTAACCCTGGCTTGCCAGATTTTCCAGCGTTTTGGTGTGTTCGCCTTTACGCTCTTTAATAATCGGCGCCAGCAGCATCAGACGTTTGCCTTCCGGCTGTGACAGTACGTTATCGACCATCTGGCTAACGGTTTGCGCCGCCAGCGGCACGTCATGGTCCGGACAACGCGGCTCGCCCACGCGGGCAAACAGCAGGCGCAGGTAGTCGTGAATCTCGGTAATGGTACCCACCGTAGAGCGCGGGTTGTGAGATGTCGATTTCTGTTCAATTGAGATCGCGGGCGATAGCCCCTCAATATGGTCGACATCCGGTTTTTCCATGAGCGACAAAAACTGCCGCGCGTAAGCGGAGAGCGATTCAACGTAACGACGCTGCCCTTCGGCATACAGAGTGTCGAAAGCCAGTGAGGATTTGCCTGAACCCGAAAGCCCGGTCACGACAATCAGTTTGTCGCGGGGGATGACGAGGTTAATATTTTTGAGATTATGGGTGCGGGCGCCCCGAACTTCGATCTTATCCATTCACCTTTCCCGGTAGAGACTCGGATGCCTGGTTTGTTTGAAGGACAAACGGCAGAAACGGCTAATTATGACACAATTTAACCTGTTTGAATATACAGTATTGGAATGCATCTTCAGCTAAAGTATGCAACAATATGAGGTTCGCGCGAGTGACCTGGAACCTGCATCGCAGCTATTAAAATGCTACGTGGAAATGGTACACTCACGCGTTTACACTATTTATGAAACGTATTCAGGAGACTCAATTATGGCCAGCAGAGGCGTAAACAAGGTGATTCTCGTTGGTAATCTGGGCCAGGACCCGGAAGTACGCTATATGCCAAGTGGCGGCGCTGTCGCCAACTTAACGCTGGCTACTTCTGAATCCTGGCGCGATAAGCAGACCGGCGAAATGAAAGAGCAGACTGAATGGCACCGGGTGGTGATGTTCGGCAAACTGGCGGAAGTGGCCGGCGAATATCTGCGTAAAGGTTCTCAGGTGTATATCGAAGGTCAATTGCGTACCCGCAAGTGGACCGATCAGAGTGGCCAGGAACGCTATACGACTGAAATTAACGTTCCGCAGATCGGCGGCGTGATGCAAATGCTGGGTGGTCGCCAGGGCGGCGGCGCACCGGCAGGCGGTCAGCAGCAGGGGGGTTGGGGCCAGCCGCAACAACCTCAGCAGCCGCAGGGCGGTAACCAGTTCAGCGGCGGTGCGCAGTCACGTCCACAGCAATCCGCGCCAGCGCCGTCTAACGAACCGCCAATGGATTTTGACGACGACATTCCGTTCTGATTTTTGGTAAAAAATCAAAGCGTTATTTGCATTTTCGCTATAGCTCTCGTCTGCTGAAATGCCTGGTGTAAACCAGGCATTTTCTTACCTGGTATTATTGTCTTAGAGCCTATCCCACCAGGCGTTATTGGCGCAGCCAGTTTGGACACGGACAGCGCGCAAAAACCGGAGCGTACACGTAGTACGTGAGGATTTTGAGCACTGCCCAGGACCAAAATGGCAAGTAAAATAGCTCTAATGGGATAGGCTCTTAGTATCCCTTTCAAAAAAGAGAAGCGCATATCTCACGGAATGACTTACGGAAAAATGTCGCTTATCACCTCTGGCCGACTTGTCAGTCCAGGCCCCCCTCTGCACATCATTATCCAGCCGAATTTCATAAATGTACTGCAATAACCCGGATTATCTTAAATATGAAAGAGAAATCTCATCTGCAAAATATATAATTTATAGCCATTTTTTAACAACTAACAGGTATTATAAAATAACGGTAGAGAATGGTCGGTATCATCAATAGTTAATTAAATGTTTGTTTTAGCTTGTGATGAGGTCGAATATGATATGTTCACCTTGCTTTATTTTTAATCGCTGAAGATAAAATTGTTACTTATAGCTGATTTTATATAAAAAATGGTTTTATTTATGTGTTTTTTTACGCAATTCTGATTTTTTGCTCCCCACTTACTATATTTTCAACAACTTAAGTTATATTGAAGTCCCTGTGACCCTATGTTTTAATTGTGAAAATTCACTTTATTCTCTGGAGGCAAATTTATTAAATACTTATGTTTATAACGCGTATTAAAACGAAACATGGCCTTAAAATTATTTAATGTTTAAATGATTAGCTAACAAATCTATTTATTGGCGGGTGGTTTTAATTTGCTGATGGCTATCTTTTATTTATGAGCTGAGATCTTATGTAATACCTATTATTTGGAAAGATATAGTTAGCATAATAATTGATGTCTATCTAATCAAATAAATGAAGAGTGTTTTAATTAAATCGCTCATCTTTGTTGTAGGCGTATAAAAATAGCGTCGTTGTTTTTATTTTTATGATTACGAGATGTAAGAAAACCGAAATCTATACCCAAAATAATTCGAGTTGCTTAAAGGCGGCAAGGGAGTGAGTCCCCAGGAGCATAGATAACTATGTGACTGGGGTGAACGAGCGTAGCCAACACATAAGCAACTTGAAGTATGAAGGGTATATAAAGCGTATTGGTAGCAGGAAGCCAAGGGCGGTAGCGTTCACTTTCTGAATAACCTGAGCATCCTTTATCCTTTCTAATCCACAAAAACTTTTTATTCACAATGTAATATCAGGAGACAACATGGAAGACGAAAGTAATCCGTGGCCTAGTTTTGTTGATACATTTTCTACTGTATTGTGCATTTTTATATTTCTTATGTTGGTATTTGCACTTAATAATATGATTATCATGTATGATAACTCAATTAAAGTTTATACGGCAAATATAAAGAATAATACTAAATCTTCTGCTCAAAATAGCGGAACCAATGACAATTCAAATGCTAATGAAATAGTTAATAAGAAAGTGAATACACAAGATGTGTCGGACGGAATTACTGCAATGCCAGGTAAGGAGGTTGGAGTATACGATATCGCCGATGGTCAGAAAATTGATATAACGTCTACAAAAAATGAGCTTGTTATTACGTATCATGGCAGGCTGAGAAGCTTTTCAGCAGAGGACACTCATAAAATAGAGGCTTGGTTAGAAGACAAAATCAATAGTAATTTATTGATAGAAATGGTTATTCCTCAGGCAGACATCTCTTTCTCTGACTCTTTACGACTGGGATATGAACGGGGAATTATTTTGATGAAAGAGATTAAGAAAATATATCCTGATGTAGTTATTGACATGAGTGTTAACTCCGCAGCATCAAGTACAACGAGTAAAGCTATCATCACTACTATTAATAAAAAGGTGTCAGAGTGAAATATATAAACCATTACCGCTATTTTTTCATCTGTTTTTTACTTGCCATACTCCCTTTTTTAGCTTTATCTTTTCCCGGTATAAGAGAGTATATTTTTGATAACTTTATGGTTTCTGCAATTTACAATGGGGTCATTATTTCCATTTATATTACAGGTTCTTTGTGTGCATTATTCACTATTCTTAAAAATATTTCAGCAAAAGACATATTAATAGCTCAGGACGCCAGTAGAAAAAATAGTATTCTTTCTAACCTCAATCAGATTTTGTTTTCCGGGGAACCCAAACAGTGTGATTTTAATTTGCTGATGGAATTAGATGACAATGTGTCTACTGCCCGTAACCAACGATTGTCATTTATTATGAGCTGTAGCAATGTGTCGACGCTTGTTGGCCTGTTGGGGACGTTTGCGGGTCTGTCTATTACGATTGGTTCAATCGGGAACTTATTGAGCTCGCCATCAGATGTTGGCGGTGATAATGCAAGTAATACACTCAATATGATCGTGACAATGGTAGCGTCGCTTTCTGAACCATTGAAAGGGATGAATACCGCATTTGTATCTTCTATCTATGGTGTTGTTTGCGCCATACTCCTGACCTCACAAAGTGTTTTTGTTCGCAGCTCCTATTCCCTTGTTTCTACGGAAATTAAAAAATTAAAAATCATAAGTAACAGATCCAATAATAAACAACGAAGTCTGCGGGTTGAATCAGAGACGCTTGTGGAATTTAAAGAGTTGTTTAAAGCGTTTTTTGATAACTACCTGACAGTTGAAAATTTACGGACGCAGGATGAAGAAAAGAAACGAGTGATGCTATCAGATAGTTTTGTCACTTTGCAAAACCGGCTATTGGATAACTCAGCAAAACTGGAACAACTTTCTACGCTGATTGATGGTTATCTGGTAAGCAATAACGAAAATACCAAAAAATTAGTTGACGGTGTAATAACAATTACCTCTCGTTTATCTGAAGGGAATACCCTGCTTGCTGATAATAATGCACGACTGGAGGCAATGAGTACAATACAAAATATTATAGACAAAAAGAATGATTCAATAATGGCATCAGTTGATAAATGTTATCAGGAATCTCTTTCACATGGTAAGACCATAAGCGATATTGCCGCTGGCAGTGCCGATATTTCTCATACTCTCGATGGGCTTAGAAAAGAAATGGATGAGGATATGAACAGTGTTCATTTAGCACTATCCGATCTATCGGCTACTGATAAAAAGATTATTGCCAATACTAAAGAGATTAGTGCTGAAATGGTTAGCTACCGTGATACCTATATGCCATTAATGGAAAAAATAACATCTATGCATCAGGAAATAGTAAAGCAACGTTTGTTAAACAAGGAGGAAAAAAATGAAGATTAAGATGTTTTTTCTGACGACTGCTTTTATTACACAAAGCACATACGCCAGCGAGCTTCCGGTCATTCCTCTAAGAGATTTAGTTAATGCCGCATTAACGCATCAGCCCTCTGTTGCTGTTTCATATTATGAGACTGAAAAGAAAAACAGTGACTTAGATCTTTCACGGGCAGCACTTTATCCTACCCTGGATCTAACATCTGGCCTTAATAATAACAGAAAAGAGTCATCAGGTACCGAGAGAAACGTTGAAAATAAGGTGTCTTTATCATACCGAATAACGGATTTTGGAGTGAGGGGGGCTAATATCAGGAAATCTGAATACGAACGAGATAATAGTAAAACTGACTATGAAAAAACAAAGAATATAGTGTCTCAGGAGGTTGTGACAACCTATTATAACATCAGTAAATATCGTGAAATGATTGATGGCGTAAATCTGGAGAAAGAGTTTTATAAAAAGATGCTGGAAACTTTTTCGCTGCTGGTATCTTCCGGTGTCGCTATGCAATCTGATATGCGTAAAGTACAAGTATCTATCGATGCATTAAATACCAGAAGCATTATGTATCAGTCGATGTTGGATGATGAAATGTATAAAATGCAGAATATGACTGGTCTGAATTTATCACCAGTTCAGATTCAAAGCGATGAAAAATTCAATCTCTTCAAAAAATATATCTTTGTCGAAAGCCCTGAAAAACTTATGGACATGGTGATGAAATACAACGATGACTATAAGATGCTTGTCAATACCCGAAAAGCCGCGACCGAAGATATTAATGCCGCAAAATCATCCTATTTTCCGACTGTAGATCTCGTTTCCAGCTATGTACAGAATAATCCGAGCGGTAGTGCCAAAAAAAGTGATTATGAAGATGAATTTAAAACGGGTATCAATGTCAGTTTCAACATTTTTAATGGGTTCAGAAATTCAGCCCAGGAAAGAAAAATGGTGGCAAGTTACTCGCAGGCTAAGCTGCAAATTGACGATTTTTTGATTAAAACTCGTTATAACATTGATTCACAACTTTCAAAATATACCGCTGCAAAAGAGACTTACTCAGTGGCGGAACGTTCACATACAAACGCGTTACAGCTTACTGAATTATATGAGCAGGAGTTTCAGTTAGGGCAAAAAAGTTTGCTTGATTTAATTTCAAGCCGTAATGAAGCATTTCAGGCATATGTAAGCATGATCGACAGCAAATATAGCCTGTATATTTTAAAGTTACAACAACTCTCATTGATTTTCCATTTGATGGATTATTTAAAAGGAAATGCTGAAAGTGAGCTAAATGGAATGAAATGAATAGAAGACAAAGCGATCATCTCATGATGATAATTATTTCCTTGACGATCTTAATTATTATCCTTACCTACTTTATAGAAATTAATTCAGTGGTTCATGGTCAGGGTGTTATCACTACTAAAGATAATGCTCAGTTAATATCTCTTTCTAAAGGAGGGACGATACAAGATATTTATGTGGCTGAGGGTGATACTGTAAAAAAAGGAGAACTCCTTGCAAAGGTCGTTAACCTTGATCTACAAAAGGAATATCAAAGGTATAGAACTCAAAAAGGGTATCTGGATAAAGATGTTAACGAAATATCTTTCATTCTTGATAAAGAAAATGAGAGTGGATTGATTACCCTGGATGGCACCCGTTCTTTAAGCAACAAAGAGGTAAAAGCGAATATTGAATTAGTGCATAGTCAGATAAGAGCTAAAGAGTTAAAAAAAACCTCTCTTGATTCTGAGATTAGCGGATTACAAGAGAAGCTAAGTTCGAAAGAAAAAGAACTGGCATTGCTTGCCGAAGAAATAAATATTCTTTCCCCACTGGTAAAAAAAGGAATTAGCCCATATACCAATTTTCTTAACAAGAAACAGGCGTATATAAAAGTTAAGTCTGAAATTAATGATATTGAAAGTAGCATCACTTTAAAAAAAGATGATATTGAGCTGGTTGTTAATGATATTGAGGCGCTTAATAATGAATTGCGACTATCTTTATCTAAAATAATATCTAAAAATCTTCAGGAACTTGAGGTTGTTAACTCTACATTAAAAGTAATAGAGAAGCAGATAAATGAGGAGGATATCTATTCACCGGTTGACGGCGTAATTTATAAAATCAACAAAAGTGCCACTACTCATGGTGGTGTGATCCAGGCGGCGGATTTACTTTTTGAAATAAAACCAAAAGTAAGGACTATGCTGGCTGATGTGAAAATACTACCCAAATACCGTGACCAAATATATGTAGATGAAGCCGTTAAGCTGGATGTCCAGTCAATTATCCAACCAAAGATAAAATCGTATAATGCGACTATCGATAATATTAGCCCTGATTCCTATGAGGAAAATACCGGAGGAACAATTCAGCGTTATTATAAAGTAATTATTGCATTCGATGTTAATGAAGATGATTTACGGTGGTTAAAACCAGGTATGACTGTTGACGCCAGTGTAATTACCGGAAAACACAGCATTATGGAATACCTGTTATCTCCTTTGATGAAAGGCGTGGACAAAGCCTTTTCAGAACCAGTTAATACTAAACGATTAGATACACCTTGAGAGTGAATATAATATTATGGGAAATAAAAGCATACAAAAGTTTTTTGCCGATCAAAATTCTGTAATTGATTTATCTTCTTTGGGTAATGCCAAAGGCGCAAAAGTTTCTCTTTCTGGGCCAGACATGAACATTACCACGTCGCGTGGTTCAGTGATTATTGTCAATGGTGCTCTTTATTCAAGTATCAAAGGCAATAACCTCGCTGTTAAGTTTAAAGATAAGACTATTACCGGCGCTAAAATTCTGGGCAGCGTAGATTTAAAAGATATTCAACTAGAGAGAATTGACAGCTCATTGGTTGATACTGCTCAGGCAGAAAAAAAAGGTAATGGCAAACAACGAAATAAGAAGGAAGAAGAGGAATTAAAAAAGCAGTTTGATGATGCTGAAAATGCAAAGAAAGAAGCTGACAAGGCGAAGGAAGAAGCAGAGAAAGCTAAAGAGGCTGCAGAAAAAGCACTCAATGAAGCGTTTGAAGTACAGAACTCGTCAAAGCAAATTGAAGAAATGCTGCAGAACTTTTTGGCTGACAATGTAGCAAAAGACAATCTGGCTCAGCAAAGCGATGCTTCTCAGCAAAATACACAGGCTAAAGCAACGCAGGCTTATAAACAGAACGATGCTGAAAAAGTTCTTCCTCAACCTATTAATAAAAATACCAGCACTGGCAAAAGTAATAGCAGTAAAAATGAGGAAAATAAGCTCGATGCCGAGTCTGTTAAAGAGCCGCTTAAAGTCACATTAGCGCTTGCGGCTGAGAGTAACAGCGGTAGCAAAGATGATAGTATAACTAATTTTACCAAACCTCAGTTTGTCGGTAGCACTGCTCCCAATGCCACGGTCATTATTAAAATTAATGGTATTGCTGTCGGTCAGGCTGTAGCGGATAGTTTGGGTAACTTCACCTTCACAGCGCCTGAAACATTGACTGATGGAACATACAATCTGGAGGCAGAGGCCAAGACTGCTGATGGGAGCGGTAGCGCCAAACTTGTCATTACTATCGATTCCGTTACCGATAAGCCAACATTTGAACTTTCGCCTGAAAGCAGTGTGTCCGGTCATAAGGGCTTAACGCCGACCTTGACGCCTTCAATTGTTGGTACGGCGGAAGAGAATGCTAAGGTTGACATTTATGTAGATAATAAACTGGTTGCCAGCGTTGATGTCGATAAAGATGGAAACTGGAGTTATGAATTTAAAGATAATGAATTATCTGAGGGCGAAAATAGTATAAAAGTCGTTGCCGTGGATAAAGCAGGTAATAAAAACGAAACGACGGATAGTATCATAACCGACACCATTCCTCCGGAAAAGCCGACGATTGAGCTGGATGATAGTAGTGATTCCGGTATTAAAAATGACAACATTACTAATAGCACTCTGCCAACATTTATTGGTGTGGCGGAACCCGGTTCTACAGTCTCTATTTATCTTGGACTTAAACATCTTGGTGAGGTCATTGTTGCTAAAGATGGGACATGGAGCTATACGCTTACTACGCCGCTCAAGGATGGCGAATACAATATAACAGCAACAGCTACTGATATTGCCGGACATACCTCAGCGACGGCAAATCTGCCTTTTACTATTGATACACGTATCAGCTATTTCAGCGCTGAGATTGAAACGACTGATGATAGCGGTATTGTTGGAGATAACGTTACTAACAATACTCGTCCAACCTTTACAGGTAAAACTGAGCCAAATGCTATTATCAGTGTCATAAATAGTGAGACTGGCGAAGAGGTTATTTTTAAAGCGAATGACCAGGGCGAATGGACGTTCAATTTCACTTCAGACTCAGTGGAAGGGATTAACAATCTTACGTTCACTGTTGAAGATGTCGCTGGCAACAAAAAGAATTTTTCCTTTAGTTACGTTATCGATACTGTTGCCCCTGTACCTCCGACGGTTTCTTTGGATGATTTTGTTGTTTTACCGAATGGTATAATTTTATCAGGGAATGATTTACCGGCTTTAGTCGGTACGGCAGAGCCAAAGTCTACCATCTTATTGATGCGAGATGGCAAATTATATGACAGCATTGAGGTTGATTCAAACGGGACCTGGAATTATCAGTTTAGTAATAAATTTCTTCAGGGCGCCTATGATATTGAAATCATTTCTCAGGATGCCGCCGGTAACAAATCCTCTACTGTTAAATATTCTTTTACTATTCAAACTGAAGTTGTACTTCCAAAAGCGGAACTCGATGCCAGTGATGATTCCGGTGCAAAAGGCGACTGGATTACCAATAAACATAATGCTCTGACATTACTGGGAACAGCGGATAGGTTTGCTACCGTAAATATCCTTATCGATGGTAAAACGATAGGCGTGACGACTGCAGATGCAGACGGTAACTGGAGTTTTGATATTTCCCGAAATCTGTCTGACAATGTTTATAAGATTACGGTTGAAGCCATCGATCCTTTAGGAAGAACGTCATCTGTAGATTATCAGCTTACCATTGATAGCTTTACGCCGATCCCTACTGTTATGTTGCATGATAGCGCTGATTCTGGCGTTAAAGGCGATATGATTACTAAAATTAATACGCCGTTGTTTACCGGGATGGCTGAAGCTAATGCTAAGGTTTCCATCTATGTCGACGGTGTTTTAAGTGGCGAGGCTATTGCTGGCGATGATGGTGTATGGAATTTTCAATTTACCACAACGTTATCCGATGGCTCGCATAACGTAACGGTAAAGGTAGAAGATATTGCCGGTAATACTGCCTCCTCATCAGCGTATAATTTCCAAATCGTAACGCAAACGCAAAAACCAACAATAGAGTTGATCAACGATACGGGGGTTGATAATACAGACCATATTATTAATGAAAAGAGTCCGGCCCTGACAGGGACCGCTGCACCCTATTCAACGGTTAAACTTTATATTGATGGCGCACTGATCGCTGAGGTCAGAACAAATAAAGATGGCAGATGGGAGTATACCCTGAAAGCCGATCAAGGTTTGGTTGATGGCGATCATAAAATAACCGCTTCAGTTGAAGATGTCGCTGGCAACATTGCCCATTCGGATCCTTTCTTAATTAGCGTTGATACTACTATTTCAATACCGATAGTTTCATTGAGCCCGGATTCAGATTCGGGAATTTCAGATGATAATTTAACGAATATCGTTAAACCTACCTTGCACCTAAAAGATATTGATCCGGACATTATCAGTGTTCAGGTATGGGATGCCGCGTCTGATACGCAGATCGGTGTTGCCACGCAACAACCTGATGGTTCATGGGCCTATACCTTTACTTCAGATTTAACGGAAGGCTTGCATCAGGTTTATGTCAAGGTTGAGGATATCGCGGGTAATAAAGCGAACAGCGCGGTATTCGATTTTACTATCGATACCACAATATCAATGCCGGTGATTTCCCTGCTTTCTAAGGATGATACGGGGGTTACAGGCGATAACCTGACCAATATCAATAAGCCAGGTTTTGCTATTTCCGGTGTTGATGCCGATGTGCATCGGGTCGTCGTACAGGTGATGCACAATGGCGTGAGCGAAGAAATCGAACTTTCCCATCTCAACGGTAGTTGGTTATTTACACCAGGGAATACGTGGGTGGATGGCAGCTACACGTTAACGGTGAAAGTAGAAGATAAGGCAGGAAATACTAGCTACTCAGCGCCGCTGACGGTCGTTATCGATACCCAAATCGCCATTGATGGGGTGGAACTGGTCAACGATAGCGGCGTGAAAGGCGACAATATGACCAACGACGACCGTCCCCACTTTCGTGTGACGGTACCCACGGATGTCAATGAAGTCCGTCTGAGCATTGACGGTGGTAATTCGTGGGTTCAGGCAACTCCGGGCGTGGCAGGAAGCTGGGAGTATATCTGGCCGACAGACCTGGCAGATGGTCAATACACGCTAACGGTGGAAGCGACCGATAACGCAGGCAATACAGTGACGAAGACCATCGATTTCGCGGTGGATACCACGCTGTCAGTGCCGGTCATCGTACTGGATAGCGCGGACGACACCGGCATCCAGGGCGATAACATGACGAATAGCACCCAGCCGACATTTGCCCTGCAGCATATTGATGATGATGCCGTTCGCGTTACGGTCAGCGTAGAGCATGGCGGCGTCACCACCACATTTGACGCCACGAAAGGCACAGGCGGATGGAGCTTTACGCCGACAGGGGCGTGGGCGGATGGTGATTATACCCTGAGTGTGTCAGTCGAAGATAAAGCGGGGAACACCAGCCATTCTGCATCGCTGACGGTGACGGTGGACACGCAAATCGCCATTAATAACATTGAACTGGTCAATGACAGCGGTATTCCCAACGATAATCTGACTAATAACGTGCGTCCGCACTTCCAGGTGACGGTACCGACGGATGTCAACGTGGTGCGCCTGAGCATTGACGGCGGCAAGACGTGGTTCAACTCTACCCAGAGCGCGACGCCGGGCGCCTGGGATTATATCTGGCCGGATGATGTGCCCGATGGCTCCCATACCGTGACGGTGGAAGCAACCGATGAGGCGGGAAATAAGGCAACACAGACGCTCGATTTCACCATCGATACCACTCTGTCTGTGCCGACACTCTCGCTGGACAGCGCAGATGACAGCGGCATCGCGGGCGATAATATCACCAATGTTAAAACGCCGGGCTTTACCCTCAACAATATTGATACCGATGTCAGCCGGGTGATGGTGGAGGTAATGCATAATGGCATTAAACAGGAGGTGCAACTGGTTCAGACCGGCGGACAGTGGCGCTTTGCGCCGACCAGTGACTGGGCGGACGGCGACTATATTCTGACGGTGAAGGTAGAAGATAGGGCCGGAAATGTGAAGCAGTCCGCGCCGTTGACGGTGACAGTGGACACGCATATCGCCATTGACCGTATTGAACTGGTTAACGACAGCGGTATCCCCGACGATAATCTGACCAATGAAGCGCGCCCGCACTTTCAGGTGACAGTACCGGCGGATGTTAACGGTGTAAGACTGAGCATTGATGGCGGCAAAACGTGGTTTGACGCCACGCAGAGCGCGACGTCGGGCGTCTGGGATTACACCTGGCTGACGAATGTGGCTAACGGCCCTCACACCCTGATGGTGGAAGCGTCCGACAAGGCGGGAAACAAAACGACGCAGAAACTGGACTTCACCATCGATACCCTGCTGTCAGAACCGACGATTACCCTGGACAGCGCGGATGATAGCGCCGCTGGCGATAACATCACCAACGTTAAGATGCCAGGCTTTACCCTCGGTAATATCGACGCCGACGTGACCAAAGTGGTGGTGACGGTGGCGCATGATGGTAAGAACCAACAGATAGAGTTGATTAAGAACGGCGGTGTGTGGCGCTTTACGCCGGGCGCAGCCTGGACCGATGGCGACTATACGTTGACGGTAAAGGTAGAAGATAAGGCGGGTAATACAAATTATTCTGCGCCGCTGACGGTGACTATCGATACGCAAACGTCTATTGATCGCATTGAGCTTCTTAATGACACGGGTATTGTCGGGGATAACCTGACCAATGAAGCACGTCCACAGTTTCATATTACGGTACCGACGGACGTGAACTCTGTGCAACTGAGTCTTGATGGCGGCATCAACTGGGTTAACGCAACGCTGACGTCTGACGGCGTTTGGGAGTATATATGGCCGACAGATCTGGTCGAAAATACGTATACCCTGACAGTGAAAGCAACCGATGTTGCAGGCAACACGGCGACGGAAACGCTCAATTTTATCATTGATACCACATTGTCGACACCGACCATCACGCTGGATAGCGCAGATGATAGCGGCACCGCCAACGATAATAAGACTAACGTTAAAACGCCGGGTTTTATTATCGGCGGTATTGATTCTGACGTGACTCAGGTCGTCGTGCAGGTGATGCGCGATGGTCACAGCGAGGAGGTGGAGCTGACGCAGACTAACGGGCAGTGGCGTTTTGTACCCGGCAGCGCGTGGACTGATGGCGACTATACGCTGACGGTAACGGTGAAAGATGAGGCGGGTAATATTCGCCACTCAGCGCCGTTGACGGTCACCATCGATACGCAAATCACCATTGACCATATTGAACTGGTCAATGACAGCGGTATTCCCGACGATAATCTGACCAATGAAGCGCGCCCGCAC
>NZ_JBKFPH010000033.1:0-42410 GCF_046567715.1 Salmonella sp. 741265116_PST
AGCATTTCCGGATTCTTACACAACCACTGGATCGGTCAACCGATCCTTAACTGATCGGCATTAAGCCCGTCAGGGCTCGTTTTATTCAAATTTGTGACTTACTGCACTGCCACAATATGATCATCATTGGCTTCAAGGCGAATCACTTTGCCAGGAACCAGTTCACCAGACAGGATTTGCTGCGCCAGTGGGTTTTCGATCTGCTGTTGAATAGCACGTTTTAACGGACGCGCCCCGTAGACCGGATCGTAACCGTTGGCGCTCAACAGTTTCAGCGCCTCGTCGGAGATATGGATTTCATAACCACGTTCTTCCAGACGTTTGTACAGACGCTGCAGCTGGATCTGAGCAATAGAAGCGATGTGTTGCTCACCTAACGGATGGAATACCACAACTTCATCAATACGGTTGATAAATTCCGGACGGAAGTTTTGGCTAACCACACCCAGCACCATCTCTTTCATTCGACCGTAATCCAGTTCGCCAAAGCGCTCCTGAATGAGATCAGAACCGAGGTTAGAAGTCATAATGACCACCGTATTACGGAAATCGACCGTTCTCCCCTGCCCGTCAGTCAGTCGACCGTCGTCCAGCACCTGCAACAGAATGTTGAATACATCCGGATGCGCTTTTTCCACTTCATCCAACAAGATGACGGAATAAGGACGACGGCGCACCGCTTCCGTCAAATAACCGCCTTCTTCATAGCCGACATATCCCGGAGGCGCCCCGACCAAACGAGACACGGAGTGTTTCTCCATAAACTCAGACATGTCGATACGCACCATCGCGTCGTCGCTGTCAAACATAAAGTTAGCCAGCGCTTTACACAGTTCGGTTTTACCGACCCCCGTCGGCCCAAGGAACAGGAAGGAACCAATCGGACGATTCGGATCGGACAGCCCCGCGCGGCTACGACGTATGGCGTTCGATACTGCTTCAACGGCTTCATTCTGCCCGATCACACGGCTGTGTAACTCTTGTTCCATACGCAACAGTTTTTCACGTTCGCCTTCCAGCATTCTGGCAACCGGAATACCGGTCCAGCGCGCCAGCACTTCGGCAATTTCCGCATCCGTTACTTTGTTACGTAACAGACGCATGGTTTTACCTTCCGACTGGGTCGCGGCTTCCAACTGTTTTTCCAGCTCCGGAATTTTGCCGTACTGCAGTTCAGACATTCGCGCCAGGTCGCCAACGCGACGCGCCTGCTCGATGGCGATCTTCGCCTGCTCCAGCTCCGCTTTAATAGTTTGCGTACCAGAGAGCGACGCTTTTTCCGCTTTCCACTCTTCTTCCAGCTCAGAGTACTGACGCTCTTTGTCGTCCAGTTCTTCGTTGAGCATATCGAGACGTTTTTTACTCGCCTCGTCAGACTCTTTCATCAACGCCTGCTGTTCCAGTTTGAGCTGAATAATGCGGCGGTCGAGTCTGTCCAGCTCCTCCGGCTTAGAGTCAATCTGCATACGAATGCTGGATGCCGCTTCATCGATGAGGTCGATAGCTTTATCCGGCAACTGACGGTCGGCGATATAGCGGTGAGACAATGTTGCCGCCGCCACAATCGCCGGGTCAGTGATCTGCACATGGTGGTGCAGCTCGTAACGTTCTTTCAGGCCACGCAGAATCGCAATGGTGTCTTCCACTGAGGGTTCTGCGACAAACACTTTTTGAAAACGACGTTCCAGCGCCGCGTCTTTTTCAATGTACTGACGGTATTCATCCAGCGTGGTGGCGCCCACACAGTGCAGTTCACCACGCGCCAGCGCCGGTTTCAGCATATTCCCGGCGTCCATTGCGCCATCGGCCTTACCTGCGCCAACCATCGTGTGCAGCTCATCGATAAACAGGATGACGTTGCCTTCCTGTTTCGCCAGATCGTTCAGCACGCCTTTCAGACGCTCTTCAAATTCGCCGCGATATTTCGCCCCGGCCACCAGCGCGCCCATATCCAGCGCCAGTACGCGGCGGCCTTTTAAGCCTTCAGGGACTTCACCATTAATAATGCGCTGCGCCAGCCCTTCAACAATTGCCGTTTTACCGACCCCTGGCTCACCGATTAACACCGGGTTGTTTTTAGTACGACGTTGCAGTACCTGAATGGTACGGCGAATTTCTTCATCACGACCAATTACCGGGTCAAGCTTACCTTGTTCAGCCCGCTCGGTCAGATCGACGGTATATTTTTTCAAGGCCTGACGTTGGTCTTCAGCCCCTTGATCGTTCACGCTTTCACCTCCGCGCATCTGTTCAATTGCCTGAGTGATATTGGCCGTGGTCGCACCGGCTGATTTCAGCAGATCGGTTAACGTGCCGCGAGACTCAAGCGCCGCCAGAACAAACAGCTCTGACGAAATAAAATTGTCCCCCCGTTTTTGCGCCAGCTTGTCGCAAAGGTTCAGTACGCGTACCAGTTCCGAAGAAGGCTGTACGTCGCCGCCGGTGCCTTCCACCTGCGGTAAACGGCTCAGCGCCTGATCGATAGCGGTGCGCAACTGGCCAGCATTAATGCCGGCGGAGGTTAATAAAGGACGTATCGATCCCCCTTCCTGGTTCAGCAAGGCGCTCATTAAATGAAGAGGTTCGATGAATTGGTTGTCGTGCCCCAGCGCGAGCGACTGGGCATCGGCAAGAGCAAGCTGGAATTTGTTAGTAAGACGATCCAGACGCATAACTCCTCCCATAACAGGTCAAAATTGCTACTGGAGATTAAATGAGGTCATCCCTCAATTATTCAAGGTGAATGACCTGAATTATGTGAAAAGAAAGTTACCCGTACCGGATCGTCTTGATTCTTTAGGTTATATCAGCCAAATAAAACTTGCCATACGACCTGTCGTCTTGTCGCGACGATAAGAGAAGAAAGTCTCACTTTCGCTAAAGGTGCAGCGATCCTCGCCATAGACATGTTCAACGCCGGTATTCGCCAGACGTTGGCGTGCAAGCTGATAAATATCCGCCAGAAATTTTTCCCCGTGCGGCAAAAATGCGCTATCGGCTTGCGCATCTTTTGCTAAAAATGCGTCACGCACTTCCGGCCCCACTTCAAACGCGGTCGGGCCGATCGCCGGACCTAACCAGGCGATGATATTTTCTGGTTTGTCAGCAAAGCAGGTGACAGTTTCCTCCAGTATGCCTTCACATAACCCGCGCCAGCCCGCATGAGCCGCCGCCACTTCTGTTCCCTCACGGTTACAGAATAGCACAGGCAGGCAGTCTGCCGTCATTACCGCGCAGACGGTTCCTGGCGTATTGCTGTAAGACGCATCCGCACGTTTGGAGGCATAAGGTTCTCCGGTAAGCCTCAACACATTTTTACCGTGAACCTGTTCAAGCCAGACAGGTTTCGAAGGCAGATTGCCCGCCGCAAACAGACGCTTGCGGTTCTCTTCAACATGCTCCGGGTTATCGCCGCAATGCGCGCCCAGATTCAGCGAGTCGTAAGGCGGTAAACTCACCCCGCCAATACGGGTAGAACTACAGGCTGCGACGCCTTTCGGCAGCGGCCACTGCGGGACAATCAGTGCATTCATAACCAGTCCACATCATCTTTATGATCTTCGAAATCGGCGCGCATCGCATCGATAAGGTCCACCATATCTTGTGGAATCGGCGCGTGCCACTCCATTTCGATACCCGACACAGGATGGTAGAGACGCAGCATCGTTGCATGAAGCGCCTGGCGGTCAAACTTACGCAGCGTGGAAATAAACTCTTCCGATGCGCCTTTCGGTGGACGTGGACGACCACCATAGACCTGATCGCCCACTAACGGATGCGTAATATGCGCCATGTGCACGCGGATCTGGTGCGTACGCCCGGTCTCCAGACGCAACCTAAGACGCGTGTGCACACGGAAATGCTCCATAATGCGGTAGTGGGTCACCGCCGGTTTGCCCATAGGATGCACCGACATATGGGTACGTTTGGTCGGGTGACGACTAATGGGTTCATTCACCGTTCCTCCCGCCGTCATATGTCCTATCGCGACCGCTTCATATTCGCGGGTGATCTCGCGCAGCTGCAAAGACTCCACCAGGCGCGTTTGCGCCGGAACGGTTTTGGCCACCACCATCAGCCCCGTCGTGTCCTTATCCAGACGATGCACAATGCCCGCGCGCGGGACATCCGCAATCGGCGGATAATAATGTAGCAACGCGTTCAGTACCGTACCGTCCGGGTTACCCGCGCCAGGATGTACCACCAGATCGCGTGGTTTGTTGATAACCAGAATATCGTCATCTTCATAAACAATATCTAACGGGATATCCTGCGCTTCAAAACGAATCTCTTCGTCGATCTCCGCATCAATAGCCACCCGCTCGCCGCCTAACACTTTTTCTTTTGGCTTATCGCAAAGTTGACCATTGACCAACACGCGCTGATTCAAAATCCATTCTTTTATACGCGAACGTGAATAATCCGGGAACATTTCGGCCAAAGCCTGATCTAAGCGTTGACCGAGTTGGTTTTCGGAGACCGTTGCGGTGAGTTGTACTCGTTGTGCCATATACAGCTTCTTCGTTTAACGTTGGGTTTTACGGCTTTGCCGTTTAATATAGTGTGCTATTGTAGCTGGTCTTAACCGGGAGCAGGAACAGAGAATCTCCCGTAAAACATTTTGAGGAAAGTCAAAACGTCATGACGCGCATGAAATATCTGGTGGCAGCAGCCACGTTGAGCCTGTTTCTGGCGGGTTGCTCGGGTTCAAAGGAAGAGGTGCCCGATAATCCGCCGAATGAAATCTACGCGACTGCTCAGCAAAAGCTGCAGGACGGTAACTGGAAACAGGCAATAACGCAATTGGAAGCGTTAGATAATCGTTATCCATTCGGACCGTATTCTCAGCAGGTGCAGTTGGATCTTATCTACGCCTATTACAAAAACGCCGATTTGCCGCTAGCGCAGGCCGCCATCGATCGTTTTATGCGTCTTAATCCAACGCACCCTAATATTGACTATGTCATGTACATGCGCGGCCTGACGAACATGGCGCTGGATGATAGCGCGCTGCAAGGTTTCTTTGGCGTCGATCGCAGCGATCGCGATCCGCAACATGCGCGGGCGGCGTTCAATGACTTTTCGAAACTGGTACGCAGCTATCCTAATAGCCAGTACACCACCGACGCCACCAAGCGTCTGGTATTCCTGAAAGACCGTCTGGCGAAATATGAATATTCCGTCGCAGAGTACTATACCGCGCGCGGCGCATGGGTTGCAGTCGTAAACCGGGTAGAAGGTATGCTACGCAATTATCCTGATACGCAGGTCACGCGCGATGCGTTGCCGCTGATGGAAAACGCCTATCGTCAGATGCAGCTGAATGCGCAGGCTGACAAAGTCGCGAAAATTATTGCCGCTAACAGCAAAAACACCTGAAGCAATACAGACAAGCAAAACGGCAGCCTTCCGGCTGCCGTTTTTTTATTCGGTATCTGATGCAACAGAAATGATTTCACTGCAACGCATCCAGTCAAATATGGCCTGCTTTCAGGCATTCCTCAAGTAAAAGATCGCTTCTTCCTGCGATGCCTCACAAAAAGTTCGCCTTGACAAAAAGTGACAAAATAATGTGATTTAAATCACACATTTTGACATTAAGAACGGTATGCTGGAATCACCAAGACGGGAAAGACAAGAGGTAAAATTTATGACAATGAACATTACCAGTAAACAAATGGAAATTACTCCGGCAATCCGCCAACATGTCGCAGACCGTCTCGCCAAACTGGAAAAATGGCAAACTCACCTGATTAATCCTCATATCATTCTGTCTAAAGAGCCACAGGGCTTTATTGCTGACGCCACCATTAATACACCGAACGGACATCTGGTCGCCAGCGCAAAACACGAGGATATGTACACCGCTATTAATGAATTGATCAACAAGCTGGAACGGCAGCTCAATAAAGTGCAGCACAAAGGCGAAGCCCGTCGTGCCACCGCATCGGTGAAAGATGCCAGCTTCGTCGAAGCAGAAGAAGAGTAGTCCCTTACATTGAGTGTATCGCCAACGCGCCTTCGGGCGCGTTTTTTGTTGACAGGATTAAAACAGTACGGGTACTGTACTGACGTATACAAAGGAAACAGTTATGAAGCTCACCCGGTTTTTCTTCGCATTCTTTTTTATCTTCCCCTGACCGGGAGGCGTTTCGTCATGTGATAAAGAATGCGAAGACGAACAAGAAGGCCTCCCCCACCGGGAGGCCTTTTTTATTGATAACAAAAAAGGCAACACTATGACATCGGAAAACCCATTACTGGCGCTACGAGATAAAATCAGCGCTTTAGACGAAGAGTTACTGACCTTACTGGCAAAACGACGCGCGCTGGCGATTGAAGTGGGACAAGCAAAACTACTGTCGCATCGTCCGGTTCGGGATATCGATCGTGAACGCGCGCTGCTGGACAGGCTCATTCATCTCGGTAAAGCCCACCATCTCGACGCACACTACATTACCCGTCTGTTCCAGCTTATCATTGAAGACTCCGTGCTTACTCAGCAGGCGCTGCTGCAACAACATCTGAATAATACTCAGCCTCATTCGGCACGTATTACGTTTCTTGGGCCGAAAGGCTCCTATTCTCATCTCGCGGCGCGCCAGTATGCCGCACGCCATTTTGAGCAATTTATTGAGAGCGGTTGCGCAAAATTCGCCGATATTTTTCATCAGGTCGAAACCGGCCAGGCCGATTACGCCGTGGTTCCGATAGAGAACACCAGCTCCGGCGCTATCAACGATGTGTACGACTTATTGCAACACACCAGTCTGTCGATTGTCGGTGAGATGACCGTCACTATCGATCACTGCGTGCTGGTTTCCGGCGCTACGGATCTGAATACCATCGAAACGGTGTACAGCCATCCGCAGCCGTTCCAGCAGTGCAGTAAGTTTTTGAGCCGCTATCCGCACTGGAAAATCGACTATACCGAGAGTACGTCGGCAGCGATGGAAAAAGTCGCGCAGGCGAACTCTCCGCGCGTCGCGGCGCTCGGCAGCGAGGCAGGCGGCATGTTGCACGGTTTACAGGTGCTGGAACGCATCGCCGCAAACCAGACGCAGAATATCACCCGCTTTCTGGTACTGGCGCGCAAAGCCATCAACGTTTCCGATCAGGTTCCGGCAAAAACCACTCTGTTAATCGCCACCGGGCAGCAAGCTGGCGCGCTGGTCGAAGCGCTGCTGGTGCTGCGTAACCACAATCTCATCATGACGAAACTGGAGTCGCGCCCCATTCACGGCAATCCGTGGGAAGAGATGTTTTATCTCGATATTCAGGCGAACCTGGAGTCGCAGGTAATGCAAAGCGCGCTAAAAGAGCTGGGCGAGATCACGCGCTCAATGAAAGTGCTTGGCTGCTATCCCAGCGAAAACGTCGTGCCGGTAGAACCTGCCTGACGTTCAATAAAACGGCTTTTCTTCATCCCTGCGACGGCTACCTGCAGGGTGAAGATGGCGCCGGAGAGCGGATAATCCGCCGCTTCCTGAGCAAACATATTTTCTCTGGTAGTTGTAATAAACAGCGTTTTCATATCTGCGCCGCCAAAGCAAACCATCGTCGGACAACGTACCGGCAACCGGTATTCTTCCAGCTGCTCTCCTTGCGGTGAGAAACGCGCCACGCGCCAGCCGTCAAACATCGCGCTCCAGTAGCACCCTTCACTATCCATCGCCGCGCCGTCGGGAAGTCCTTCTCCTTCGCCAAAATGGCGAAAAAGTTCACGCTTGCCCGGTTCGCCATGCTTATCAAGTAACGTGCGGTATATCACGCCATTCGGCGTATCGGAGGTATACATCCACTGGTTATCCGGGCTGAACGCCAGGCCGTTGTGTCCCTGGATATCGCACTGGATCACTTTTGCCGTCAGGTCATGATCGATCCGCATCAGCAACGCGCCATTATAGTCACCTGGTGCCCAGAACGTTCCGGCATAAAAACGTCCATCGCCATCAGTGCCGCCATCGTTGAAACGCGCCAATTTCGTATTAGAAGGATTGTCGCAAACCTTACGCTGCAATAATCCATTTTTATCGGCCAGCCAGATAGCATGACGCATGGCCACAATAAATCCGCCCTGCTCACGCAAGGCAAAACAGCCCACCTCTTCCGGAAACGCCAGCACGCTATGCGTCCCGCTCGCCGGATGGTAACGATGGATCTCCTGTTCCAGGATATCGGTCCAATACAGCGCGCTTTCATCTTCGCTCCATGTGGGGCATTCTGGTAAATGTCCGACATAATCAAATAAAACGTGCGGCGTAGTCATAACGGTTCCTTAAACGAAAAAAGCCAGCAAAGCTGGCTTCAGTATAGATGTCATCGTTATGGTCGGCTGTCATTCGCCTGACGCAATAACACACGGCTTTCATTCTGGAAGCGTCTGGCATAATCGCCAAACCAGTGTTCAACTTTGCGAAAACTGTCGATAAAAGCCTGCTTATCACCCTGTTCCAGTAACCCGATCGCATCACCAAAACGTTTATAGTAACGCTTGATAAGCGCCAGATTGCGCTCCGACGACATAATAATGTCCGCATACAGCTGCGGGTCCTGGGCGAACAAACGCCCGACCATCGCCAGTTCCAGTCGATAAATCGGCGATGATAGCGCCAGAAGCTGCTCAAGCTGGACGTTCTCTTCCGCCAGATGCAGCCCATAAGCGAAGGTAGCAAAGTGGCGCAGCGCCTGGATAAAAGCCATGTTCTGATCGTGCTCAACAGCGCTAATTCGGTGCAACCGCGCGCCCCACACCTGGATTTGCTCAAGGAACCACTGATACGCTTCCGGTTGACGCCCGTCACACCAGACCACCACCTGCTTCGCCAGGCTCCCGCTGTCCGGACCAAACATCGGATGCAAGCCCAACACGGGGCCATCATGGGCCGCCAACATTGCCTGCAACGGACCGCTTTTCACCGATGCCAGATCGACCAGAATACAGTCAGACGGCAGGGGCGGCAGTTGCGCTATGACCTGTTCAGTAACATGAATCGGCACGCTGACGATCACCATTCCGGCATCGGCGACAATGTCCCTGGCGCGCGGCCAGTCCTGTTGTTCCAGAATACGGACCTGATAGCCCGACAGCGTGAGCATTTTTTCAAACAGACGCCCCATCTGTCCGCCGCCGCCCACAATGACGACCGGACGCAGAGAAGGACAAAGCGTTTTGAACCCCTTATCATTTTCGCTGGAGTAAGATTCACGCATTACCCGGCGCAGGACATCTTCAATGAGATCGGGCGGGACACCGATCGCTTCTGCTTCCGCCCGTCGTGAAGCCAGCATAGAGGCCTCACGCTCCGGCACGTAAATAGGCAGGCCAAAACGGCTTTTCACCTCGCCGACTTTGGCAACCAGTTCCAGGCGCTTAGCCAGTAAATTCAACAACGCTTTATCGACATCATCTATTTGATCGCGTAACGCGGTCAATTCAGCAACCATAACAACCTCTTATGCGACGCGCACCGCCAGCTGGCCGCTCAAATCTTTATGAATTTCACGTAACAGGGCATCGGTCATCTCCCAGCTAATACAAGCATCGGTGACGGAAACGCCATACTTCATTTCGCTGCGCGGCTGTTCGGAAGACTGATTCCCCTCATGAATATTACTTTCAATCATTAAGCCAATGATTGAACGATTGCCATCTTTAATCTGCGCAACCACAGATTCGGCAACGGCTGGCTGGCGGCGATAATCTTTATTGGAGTTACCATGACTGCAATCTACCATCAGCGAAGGACGTAGTCCCGCCTGTTCCATCTCTTTTTCACACTGAGCGACATCTGCCGGGCTATAGTTTGGCGCTTTGCCGCCACGCAGAATCACATGGCCATGCGGATTTCCCTGGGTTTGCAATAACGCAACCTGACCGGCCTGGTTAATGCCAACAAAACGATGAGGTTGCGCAGCGGCGCGCATGGCGTTAATCGCTGTCGCCAGGCTGCCATCCGTGCCGTTTTTAAAGCCGACCGGCATAGAAAGACCAGACGCCATTTCGCGGTGGGTTTGCGATTCGGTTGTGCGCGCCCCTATCGCCGACCAGCTAAACAGATCGCCCAGGTATTGCGGGCTGTTCGGATCCAACGCTTCGGTCGCCAATGGCAACCCCATATTCACCAGTTCCACCAGTAGCTGACGCGCTATTTTCAACCCGGCTTCCACATCAAATGAGCCATCCATGTGAGGATCGTTAATCAGCCCTTTCCAGCCGACGGTAGTCCGCGGCTTTTCAAAATAGACGCGCATTACCAGATAGAGGCTATCGCTGACCTCTGCGGCAAGGGCTTTAAATCGACGGGCATATTCCAGAGCGGTTTCAGGATCGTGAATAGAACAAGGACCGCATACCACCAACAGACGCGGATCGCGCCCGGCAATAATGTCAGAAATGATTCCCCGGGACTGCGCTATCTGCGCTTCCTGCGCCAGGCTCAACGGAAAGGCCGCTTTAAGCTGCTCCGGCGTCATTAATACCTGTTCATCGGTGATACGTACGTTATTCAGCGCGTCTTTTTGCATGATGGCGATCCTGTCTTTTCTTGTTTGCGATAGTTGATCCTCCACGAGGATGTTTAAACCATACCACAAAAAGTAAAGATTTCAATCCATATTACGTAAAATAAACTTTACACCATGCGAAATAGTCGATTAAACCCCTTTATTTTGTATCAAAAACTTTACACAACAAGTGAATTATTTTATTCCCAGCCTCAGAAAAGCGGTAAAATGAGCGATGCTCGCTATTTTTTGATTATTTTTTCTCCGCACACATATTTTTACTTTCTGATATAGGGTGATTAATACCATAATCACAAGAATTTAATATCAGGGACGCCAATTAAATTATTCATATTATCAATAAGACATAATGACGATATGGCAAAATAATGTTATTTTGCTACAAACAATCACGGATGTATTTTAATGCTTTACGACTGAAGATGGTGGGGACTTGTTAATGCGTTTTTCTCACCGATTTATCCTTCTGTTATCGCTATTATTAGCCAGCTTGCCTCTGTATGCTCAACGCGTCACGGAAGAAGAGAAATCCGTACGCGCCATCGTCTCCGGTATCGTCAGTTATACACACTGGCCGGCGTTATCCGGGCCGCCAAGGCTATGCATATTTTCATCTGCGCGTTTTGTCAGGGTACTTAGCGAAGAGGCTGACTGGGCTTTCCCTTATCAACCGCTTGTCATCCGTACCACACAAGAAGCCCTGAGCGCCCGCTGTGATGGTTTTTACTTTGGCAATGAATCGCCAGCTTATCAGGTGGAGTTAACGCGTCATTATCCAGTTAATGCTTTGTTATTAATTGCCGAGCAAAATACCGAATGTATTATTGGCAGCGCATTTTGTCTGATCATTAACAATGATGAAGTCAAATTTTCCGTCAACCTGGACTCCCTCTCGCATAGCGGCGTGAGAGTGAATCCAGAAGTATTAATGCTTGCACGGAATCAAAAGCATGAATAAGGAATTTTCTCTGTCCAGGCCAACATTTAAACGCACACTACGGCGGATTAGTATAATCAGCGTGCTGCTTACAATGACATTGATCTGGCTATTAATTTGCGTTGCGTCTGTCCTTACGCTCAAACAGTATGCGCAAAAGAATCTCGATTTGACCGCCGCCACAATGGCCCATGGCCTTGAAGCGGCACTGGTATTTTCCGATAACGCGGCCGCAGCGGAAACGCTCGCCACACTGGGACGCCAGGGACAATTTTCAGCGGCGGAGATCCGCGATAAAAATGGCCGTATTATCGCCTCATGGCGCTATGATGCGCGAGCCGCAGACGATAAGCTCATCGGCTTAATTAGCCACTGGCTTTTTCCATTGCCGGTATCGCAACCCGTCTGGCACAACGGCAGGGCCATCGGCGAAGTACGGCTTGTTGCCCGCGACAGCCTTATTGGTCATTTTATCTGGCTCTCGCTGGCAGTGCTGACAGGATGTATTCTGCTGGCATCCGGCATTGCCCTATTGCTCACGCGTTATTTACACAATGGCGTTGTGGATGCGCTGCAAAATATTACTGAAGTTGTACACGACGTTCGCACTAACCGAAATTTTTCACGCCGGGTACCTGATGAACGTATTGCGGAATTTCACCTGTTTGCGCAGGATTTCAATAGCCTTCTGGATGAGATGGAAGAATGGCAGCTACGGCTTCAGGCTAAAAATGCACAGTTACTACGTACCGCGCTGCACGATCCGCTGACGGGGCTTGCCAATCGTGCGGCATTTCGCAGCTGTATTAACGCGCTGATGAAGGACAATTCCGCTCGTAGCAGTTCGGCATTGTTATTTCTGGATGGCGATAACTTTAAATATATTAATGATACCTGGGGACATGCGGCAGGCGACCGCGTACTTATAGAGGTTGCCAAAAGATTAGCGGAATTCGGTGGTAGTCGTTATCAGACTTACCGACTCGGCGGCGATGAATTTGCGATGGTGCTTTACGGTGTGCATTCGGAGTATGAAGTACAACGTATTTGCGCAGCGCTATCCCAGGCGTTTAATCGACCTTTTGAACTGCATAACGGCCAGCGAATAACGATGACCCTGAGTATTGGCTTTGCGCTGACATGGGAACATGCCACTGCCGAAAAACTACAAGAACTGGCCGATCGAAATATGTATCAGGCTAAACACCGGCGTGCGGAACGTTCGCTAAATTAAGGAACGGGCCTGGCCGTTGCTGACTCAGCGTTGATACCACAGACCCAGCCTAATCATGTAACCGTCATGGCGTGGAACAACCCATAAAAAAGGGGCCAGCGTAATGCCAGCCCCTTCTTTTCTACAAGCTTTCGGATGTTGCGAAAGCGCGTTCTTAGTTAAGACGCTCTTTGATACGAGCCGCTTTACCAGTACGCTCACGCAGGTAGTACAGTTTAGCTTTACGAACAGCACCACGACGTTTAACAGCAATGCTGTCAACTACCGGAGAGTGAGTCTGGAAGACACGCTCAACGCCTTCGCCGTTGGAAATTTTACGAACAGTGAATGCAGAGTGCAGACCGCGGTTACGAATAGCGATAACCACGCCCTCGAATGCCTGCAGACGTTTTTTGGAACCTTCAACAACCCATACTTTCACTTCCACGGTATCACCCGGACGGAAGGAAGGTACGTCCTGCTTCATCTGTTCTTGTTCAAGTTGCTTAATAATATTGCTCATAATTTAATCTCTTATCCTGGGTAAACTGATATTGGGGGCTTACGCCTGCCCATCATGTTTATGTTGCTGTTGCGCGTGTTCTGTTTTGAACTCCGCCAGCAACCTTGCTTGCTCTTCAGTCAGAGCCAGGTTTTCCAGAAGTTCAGGTCTTCTAAGCCAGGTCCGGCCCAGCGACTGTTTCAAACGCCAGCGACGTATCTCAGCGTGGTTCCCCGACAGTAACACCGCCGGTACTTCCATCTGCTCTAACACTTCAGGTCGGGTATAGTGCGGGCAGTCCAACAACCCATCAGCAAACGAATCTTCGATTGCTGAAGCCTCATGACCCAGTACACCCGGAATAAACCGGGAAACGGAGTCGATCAGCGTCATTGCCGGTAACTCACCACCGCTGAGAACGTAATCGCCAATTGACCATTCTTCGTCAATTTCGGTCTGAATTACGCGCTCATCTACGCCTTCGTAGCGACCACACACCAGAATAAGCTTCTGATTCGTGGCCAGCTCGCTAACGCCCGCTTGATCAAGCTTGCGTCCCTGAGGCGACAGATAAATCACTTTAGCGCCTTCACCTGCCGCGGCTTTTGCTGCGTGAATGGCGTCCCGCAAGGGTTGCACCATCATTAACATCCCCGGTCCGCCGCCGTAAGGACGATCGTCCACGGTACGGTGCCGGTCATGAGTAAAGTCTCGAGGACTCCAGCTCTGGATGTTCAGCAGGCCATTTTTTACTGCCCGGCCAGTTACCCCGTAATCGGTAATTGCGCGGAACATTTCAGGAAACAGGCTAACTATGCCAATAAACACAAGCCAATCCCCATAACGCCATTTATTACCGTTTATTCGGTGGTTTAAAAACCAGGATCCCAATCTACTTCGATAGTACGAGTAGCGAGATCGACTTTCTTGATAACCTGCCCATCGAGGAACGGTACTAGTCGTTCCTTGATACCAAACGCATCTTTCAGGTTTGCCTTGATGACGATGACGTCATTCGACCCGGTTTCCATCATATCGACGACTTTACCGAGATCGTAGCCTTCAGTAGTCACTACCTGGCAGCCCATAAGGTCTTTCCAGTAGTAGGAACCATCTTCCAGCGCTGGCAACTGCGAGGAATCCACGACAATTTCGCAATTCGTCAGAAGATTCGCGGCATCTCGATCGTCAACGCCTTTCAGCTTGATGATCAGATCCTGATTGTGGTGCTTCCAGCTTTCCAGCTGTACCTGCTGCCACTGACCCGCCTTCTGGATAAACCAGGGCTGATAGTCAAAAATGCTTTCGGCGTCTTCAGTGGAGGAAAACACTCTGAGCCAACCACGGATACCGTATGAAGAACCCATTTTCCCCAGTACAACCGGTTCAGCGGGTACTTGTGCGGCGAGTTGCTTGCTCATCATGACCACCGTGACAGATTAAGCTGCTTTTTTTACTTCTTTGATCAGCGCCGCAACGCGATCGGAAATGGTTGCGCCCTGGCCAACCCAGTGAGCGATGCGATCCAGATCCAGGCGGGTGCCTTCTTCTTTTTCGCTAGCGATTGGGTTGAAGAAACCAACGCGCTCAATGAAGCGACCGTTGCGTGCATTACGGCTGTCGGTGACAACAACCTGGTAGAACGGACGCTTTTTAGCGCCGTGACGAGCTAAACGAATAGTTACCATAACATCCTCTTGTGTGAATAAAACAACCGGGCCCCATCGAGGAACGGAGCCCGGGTGTCATATTAAAAGCCCGAAAATTTTACTGATTTCTGGGAAAAAAGCAATCAACATGTGATGAAGCTTGATTCCAGGGCGTGACCGTTGCAGCCAGTTTGGCGTCGGCGTGCGCGCAGAAAGCGGAGCGT
Organism: Salmonella sp. 741265116_PST; assembly: GCF_046567715.1. Lineage (NCBI taxonomy): Bacteria > Pseudomonadati > Pseudomonadota > Gammaproteobacteria > Enterobacterales > Enterobacteriaceae > Salmonella > Salmonella sp. 741265116_PST. The sequence goes on from NZ_JBKFPH010000033.1 coordinate 15,053, forward strand.
ACACGCAGTACGTGAGCATTTACTCGCTCCGCTCGCCCTTCGGGCCGCCCTAAAGGGCGTTCAAAACACTATCGTGTTTTGTCGAGCACACTCCGGCGTCAAAATGGCAAATAAGGTAGCCCGATATATTTATCTACCCGGGAAGCCTGGCGGCATCATCCCCTTCATACTCCGCATCATCTTCGCCATCCCGCCCTTCTTCATCTTCTTCATCATGCGCTGCATGTCGTCGAACTGTTTCAGAAGGCGGTTAACGTCCTGCACCTGCATCCCACAGCCCTGCGCGATACGACGCTTGCGGGAACCTTTGATGATTTCCGGCTTCGCGCGCTCTTTCAGCGTCATCGAATTGATGATCGCCTCCATACGCACCAGCACTTTGTCATCCATCTGCGATTTAACGTTGTCCGGAATCTGCCCCATGCCCGGTAATTTGCCCATCAGACTGGCCATACCGCCCATGTTTTTCATCTGTTTGAGCTGTTCCAGGAAGTCGTTCAGGTCGAAACCGTCGCCTTTCTTCAGTTTAGTCGCCAGCTTTTCAGCCTGTGCGCGGTCAACTTTGCTTTCGATATCTTCGATAAGAGACAGTACGTCGCCCATGCCGAGAATACGCGAGGCGATACGATCCGGGTGGAACGGCTCCAGCGCGTCGGTTTTCTCGCCGACACCGAGGAATTTAATCGGCTTGCCGGTGATATGACGAATAGAGAGCGCCGCACCGCCACGCGCATCACCATCGACCTTGGTCAGCACCACACCGGTTAACGGCAGCGCTTCGTTAAAGGCTTTTGCGGTATTCGCGGCATCCTGACCGGTCATCGCATCGACGACAAACAGCGTTTCTACTGGCTTGATAGAAGCATGGACCTGTTTGATTTCGTCCATCATCGCTTCGTCAACGTGCAGACGACCGGCGGTATCCACCAGCAGCACGTCGTAGAATTTGAGCTTCGCTTCTTTCAGCGCGGCGTTGACGATATCAACCGGTTTCTGGCCGACATCAGACGGGAAGAAATCCACGCCAACCTGCTCAGCCAGCGTTTCGAGCTGTTTGATCGCCGCCGGGCGATAGACGTCGGCAGAGACGACCAGCACTTTCTTCTTGTGCTTCTCGCGCAAGAATTTACCCAGCTTACCGACGCTGGTGGTTTTACCCGCCCCCTGCAGACCCGCCATCAATACTACGGCTGGCGGCTGCGCAGCTAAATTCAGCGTCTGGTTCTCTTCGCCCATCGCCGCAACCAGTTCGCTACGGACAATCTTGACGAACTCCTGCCCTGGGGTCAGGCTCTTGTTAACTTCATGACCAACCGCTTTCTCTTTTACGCGATTGATGAACTCACGCACTACCGGTAGCGCAACGTCAGCCTCCAGCAGCGCCATGCGCACTTCGCGCAGCGTCTCTTTAACGTTGTCTTCAGTAAGGCGCCCACGGCCACTGATATTGCGCAGCGTGCGCGACAAACGATCGGTTAAATTATCAAACATTGTCTCTCGCCTGGGGTGGAAACGGTTGGTCGCCGCAGCGACACAGTTACAGAATTTCGCCACAGTATACCATGAAGCCGTCTTTGTTGTTATGCAACGGTTGGAGCTGCGGTCACGTAACGCTATACTGCTTCTCTTTCTCACTGGTCAACTGTCGACACAACTATGCCCGTTTTTGCTTTACTTGCCCTTGTCGCCTACTCCTTCAGCCTCGCGCTGATCGTTCCCGGACTGTTGCAAAAAAACAGCGGCTGGCGGCGTATGGCTATTCTTTCTGCGGTCATCGCTCTGGTGTGCCATGCTGTCGCGCTGGAATCGCGTATTCTGCCCGGCGGCGACAGTGGACAAAACCTGAGCCTGCTGAATGTCGGTTCGCTGGTCAGCCTGATGATCTGCACGGTAATGACCATTGTCGCGTCGCGTAATCGCGGCTGGCTACTTCTGCCCATTGTCTATGCTTTTGCGCTGATTAACCTGGCCTTCGCCACGTTTATGCCTAATGAATATATTACGCATCTGGAAGCGACCCCAGGCATGATGGTGCACATCGGTCTGTCGCTTTTCTCTTACGCGACGCTGATAATCGCCGCGCTGTATGCGCTACAACTGGCGTGGATCGACTATCAGTTGAAGAACAAAAAGCTGGCGTTTAGTAATGAAATGCCGCCATTGATGAGCATTGAGCGCAAAATGTTTCATATCACGCAGATTGGCGTCGTACTGCTGACCCTTACTCTGTGTACCGGCCTGTTTTACATGCATAACCTGTTCAGTACTGAAAATATTGATAAAGCCGTGCTCTCTATCGTGGCATGGTTTGTCTATATCGTTCTGCTGTGGGGGCATTACCATGAAGGCTGGCGGGGTCGGCGGGTCGTGTGGTTTAACGTCGCAGGCGCGGGTATTCTGACGCTGGCCTATTTTGGTAGCCGCATATTACAGCAATTTGTAAGCTAAGCTTTTAAAGGAGTTTCCCCTGGAACACATCTCCACCACCACGCTGATTATCATATTAATCATCATGGTGGTCATCTCGGCCTATTTTTCCGGTTCCGAAACTGGAATGATGACGCTAAACCGTTACCGTTTACGCCATATGGCGAAGCAAGGTAATCGCTCGGCAAAACGGGTAGAAAAATTACTGCGTAAACCTGACCGACTGATAAGCCTGGTGCTGATCGGCAATAACCTGGTCAACATTCTTGCCTCGGCGCTTGGCACGATTGTGGGTATGCGGCTTTACGGCGACGCCGGCGTAGCTATCGCCACCGGGGTACTGACGTTTGTCGTGCTGGTTTTTGCCGAAGTCCTGCCCAAAACTATCGCCGCGCTCTATCCGGAAAAAGTGGCCTATCCCAGCAGCTTCCTGCTGGCGCCGTTACAGATACTGATGATGCCGCTGGTGTGGTTACTTAACACCATCACCCGCCTGCTGATGCGTCTGATGGGAATTAAAACGGACATCGTGGTCAGCGGGTCGTTAAGCAAAGAGGAATTACGCACTATCGTGCATGAATCCCGTTCGCAAATCTCTCGCCGCAATCAGGATATGCTGCTGTCGGTTCTCGACCTGGAAAAGGTCAGCGTGGATGACATCATGGTGCCGCGTAATGAAATTATCGGGATCGATATCAATGACGACTGGAAATCTATCGAGCGGCAGCTTACCCACTCCCCGCACGGACGCATCGTGCTCTATCGCGATTCGCTGGATGACGCCATCAGTATGCTGCGCGTGCGTGAAGCCTGGCGGTTAATGGCCGAGAAAAAAGAGTTCACCAAAGAGATGATGCTGCGCGCCGCCGATGAAATCTATTACGTCCCGGAAGGTACGCCGCTCAGTACGCAACTGATTAAATTTCAGCGCAATAAAAAGAAAGTCGGACTGGTCGTCAACGAATATGGCGATATCCAGGGGCTGGTCACCGTGGAAGATATTCTCGAGGAGATCGTTGGCGATTTCACCACATCGATGTCGCCGACACTGGCGGAAGAGGTCACGCCGCAAAACGACGGTTCGGTCATTATTGACGGTACCGCCAACGTCCGGGAAATCAATAAAGCGTTTAACTGGCACCTGCCGGAAGATGACGCGCGCACCGTCAACGGGGTGATTCTGGAGGCGCTGGAGGAAATTCCGGTTGCTGGCACGCGCGTGCGCATTGAGCAGTACGATATCGATATTCTCGATGTACAGGAAAATATGATTAAGCAGGTAAAGGTTGTACCGGTAAAACCGCTGCGCGAGAGTGTGGCGGAGTAACACAATGGCGAACTCCGGTTCGCCTTTTTTATCGCCGTCTTTTAAGATTCCATCAATTCCTGCCATTTACTTAACAATGCAATAATGTCTTTTCAGGCATTCAGAAAGGATATTGATGTTATGTCAGAAGATTATGTAATTGAATGGGATAAGAATTTTGCAGACGACCTCAACGTCGTCGCCAGCGTTTTTTTATCGCACAACCCAACCTTATGGCCCACTATTTTCTCTCAACTTTCGACGCAACCTGAAATCTTTGAAGACGAAGATGAAGACGAATATGGGTTGCAGGACGTTCTGGATTGTAGCGGTGGCGATCTCGGAAATAACGATCTGGCACAGGCATTTTTACAAGTTCTACGCGGCGAAGGATTAATTCACCTCGTTGACTGGAAAGGTGAAGATGAAGAAGGCGAACTGGCTAATTTTGCCGCAGATCGCTTTTATGAACTCACAAAAAACCTGACGGATTCTGAGGAATTAAGAAATCTTCTTGTCGAAATAACCCAAGAGGATGAAATCTCCGATGTCTGTGAAGCCGGAGACCGTTACCTTGACGAGATCTTTGAACGCATTCAGACCGAACTCAATAAAAGGGGCTTCCAGATTTTTGATCTGAATGAAGGAGCTGACACCTATAATGTGGTCGTTCTGCCAATGAGCGAATATAAAAAAATAGAGGATTTCAACACGCCGTGGCTGGAAGTGCAGGATTTTTTAAGCTAAAAAAATGGCCGACTTTACATCGGCCATCAGACTTTTACTTCGCCTTCGCTACCGTCACCATCGCCGCGCGAATGGTACGACCGTTCAGCGTATAGCCTTTCTGCATAATACCCAGCACATTGCCTGCCGGAACCTCTTCCGACTCCACCATCGCAATCGCCTGATGCACGTTCGGGTCCAGCGGCACGTTGGTCTCAGCAATCACTTCCACGCCGAACTTACGCACCACATCCAGCATAGACTTCAGCGTCAGCTCAATCCCTTCGACCATTGCCGCCATATCCGGATTGGCTTTGTCTGCGACTTCCAGCGCGCGATCCAGGCTATCGATTACCGGCAGCAATTCGTTGACGAACTTCTCGAGGGCGAATTTATGCGCTTTTTCGATATCCTGTTCAGTACGACGGCGCAGGTTTTCCATTTCCGCTTTGATACGCAACACGGTGTCGCGTTCGCGAGTCTGGGCTTCAGCAAGCTGAACTTCCAGATTCGCAATTTTTTCATCGCGCGGATCCACCTGCTCAGCAGAATCGTTTGGTTCAACTGCCTCAACCTCTTCGTGCTGATCCATGATAATTTCTTCCGGGGCTTGCCCCTCAGGCGTTTTCTGTTCTTTACTACTCATGAATTTCTCCGCGTTTTTTTCGCATTCATCTCGCTAACTTCGCTTATTATGGGGATCAGATTCAGGGTTTCAAGGGAAGTACTCACATTGTCATCAATCTTCGCTACAAGGACCTCAGAAAAATGAATAATCATTTCAAGTGTATCGGCATTGTGGGGCATCCGCGTCATCCCACCGCACTCACGACACATGAAATGCTCTACCGTTGGCTATGCGATCAGGGTTATGAGGTCATTGTGGAGCAACAAATCGCCCACGAATTACAGCTAAAAAATGTGCCAACCGGCACGCTGGCGGAAATTGGTCAACAGGCGGATCTGGCGGTAGTCGTGGGCGGCGACGGCAATATGCTTGGCGCAGCGCGTACTCTGGCGCGTTATGACATCAATGTGATTGGTATTAACCGCGGTAATCTTGGCTTCCTGACCGATCTCGATCCGGACAACGCCCTGCAACAATTATCTGATGTGCTGGAAGGGCGCTATATCTCCGAAAAACGTTTTCTGCTGGAAGCGCAGGTCTGCCAACAGGACCGCCAGAAGCGTATCAGCACAGCCATTAATGAAGTGGTGCTGCATCCGGGAAAAGTGGCGCATATGATCGAATTCGAGGTTTATATTGATGAAACATTCGCTTTTTCACAGCGATCTGATGGTCTGATCATTTCTACGCCGACCGGCTCCACCGCCTATTCGCTCTCCGCAGGCGGCCCTATTCTGACCCCTTCACTGGATGCCATCACCCTGGTGCCGATGTTCCCGCATACCTTGTCGGCGCGCCCGTTAGTCATTAACAGCAGTAGCACGATTCGTCTGCGTTTTTCGCATCGCCGTAGCGATCTGGAAATTAGCTGCGACAGCCAGATAGCGCTGCCTATTCAGGAAGGAGAAGATGTGCTGATTCGCCGCTGCGACTACCACCTCAACCTGATACATCCCAAAGACTATAGTTATTTCAATACATTAAGCACAAAACTCGGTTGGTCAAAAAAATTATTCTAATTTTACGTTAGCCTCTTTACTGTATAAAAAACCAGTTTATACTGTATTTAATTACAGTCATGGTTTTTCATACAGGACAACAGCTATGTTGGCGCAACTGACCATCAGCAATTTTGCTATCGTTCGTGAGCTTGAGATCGATTTTCAGAGCGGAATGACCGTCATTACTGGTGAAACCGGCGCGGGTAAATCTATTGCGATTGATGCCCTGGGTCTGTGTCTGGGTGGTCGCGCTGAGGCCGATATGGTCCGTACCGGAGCGACCCGCGCCGATTTGTGTGCCCGCTTTGCGCTGAAAGACACGCCTGCGGCATTGCGCTGGCTGGAAGAAAACCAGCTTGAAGAAGGGCGCGAATGCTTACTTCGCCGCGTTATCAGCAGCGATGGCCGCTCACGGGGCTTTATTAACGGCACCGCTGTGCCCCTGTCTCAATTGCGCGAGCTCGGTCAGTTGCTGATTCAAATTCATGGTCAACATGCGCACCAGCAGCTTACCAAACCCGAACAGCAAAAATCGCTGCTGGATAGTTATGCCAACGAAGCCGCTTTAGCGCAGCAGATGGCTGCCCGCTACCAATTATGGCATCAAAGCTGCCGCGATCTCGCCCATCACCAGCAACAAAGCCAGGAACGCGCCGCGCGCGCGGAACTGCTGCAATATCAGTTAAAAGAGTTGAACGACTTTAATCCGCAGGCCGGCGAATTCGAGCAAATTGACGAAGAGTACAAACGGCTGGCCAATAGCGGGCAGTTGCTTACGACCAGCCAGAACGCTCTGGCGCTACTCGCGGACGGCGAAGACGTTAACCTGCAAAGCCAGTTATATAGCGCAAAACAACTGGTTAGCGAGCTGGTGGGTATGGACAGCAAGCTTTCCGGCATCCTGGATATGCTGGAAGAAGCCACTATCCAACTCACTGAAGCCAGCGATGAATTACGCCACTATTGCGAGCGTCTGGATTTAGACCCCAATCGCCTGTTTGAGCTTGAACAGCGCATCGCTAAACAAATTTCTCTGGCGCGAAAACATCACGTCAGCCCGGAAGCGCTGCCGCAGCTTTATCAGTCACTGCTCGAAGAACAGCAGCAGCTCGACGATCAGGCCGATTCGCTGGAAACGCTAACGCTGGCGGTTAATAAGCATCACCAACAAGCGCTGGAAACGGCGCAAGCGCTGCATCAACAGCGTCAGTTTTACGCCCAGGAGCTGGGGCAGTTGATCACTGAAAGTATGCATTTACTTTCGATGCCGCACGGTCTGTTTACTATCGACGTGAAATTTGATGAGCATCATCTGAGCAACGACGGCGCCGATCGCGTGGAGTTTAAAGTGACGACAAACCCGGGTCAGCCGCTGCAGCCTATCGCTAAAGTCGCGTCTGGCGGTGAACTGTCGCGCATTGCGCTGGCTATTCAGGTGATTACCGCGCGCAAAATGGAAACGCCGGCGCTAATTTTTGACGAGGTCGATGTTGGCATCAGCGGCCCAACCGCCGCCGTGGTCGGTAAACTCCTGCGTCAGCTTGGCGAATCCACTCAGGTGATGTGCGTCACTCACCTGCCACAGGTAGCCGGGTGCGGTCACCAGCACTTCTTTGTCAGTAAAGAAACAGACGGAGCAATGACCGAAACACATATGCAACCTTTGGATAAACGTGCGCGTTTACAGGAACTGGCCCGCCTGTTGGGAGGAAGTGAAGTTACGCGTAATACGCTGGCAAACGCAAAAGAACTGCTGGCGGCGTAAACTTTTTTACCTCCCGAAGGTCTGAGTTCACAACAAAAACGCCGTAAGACCCGACAGCAAAAGGTTTTAAAGTGATGAAAGGTCTATTATCATCGGCATATTAATATGAGCCACGTACTGCTCAGGCCCGAAAAGGAACCCAATCACTATGCGCTGTAAAACGCTGACTGCTGCCGCAGCAGTACTCCTGATGTTGACCGCAGGCTGTTCCACTCTGGAGCGAGTGGTTTACCGACCTGACATCAATCAGGGGAACTATCTTACACCTACGGATGTCGCCAAAGTGCGTGTTGGTATGACGCAACAACAGGTTGCGTATACTTTAGGCACGCCGATGATGTCCGATCCTTTTGGTACGAACGCCTGGTTTTATGTCTTCCGTCAGCAGCCAGGACACGAGAACGTGACGCAGCAGACTCTGACACTCACCTTTAACAGCAGCGGCGTGTTAACCAATATTGATAACAAACCGGCGTTGACGAAGTAATTTTGTGATACCGCCTGATGAGGTTACGTTCATCAGGCCTGCAAACCTCTCCCCCGCCATTTGGTACGAATTTGCCTGATGGCGCTACGTTTATCTGGCTTACAGACACGCCTGCGCTTCAGGTCTGGCACGGCTTTCACACCGTTACCCGGCAAAAGAGGCTAATTATCTGCCAGCCGATTTTTCGGCGCGCTGGCGGCGTAATGCCTTTGGATCGGCGATTAAGGGACGGTAAATTTCAACCCGATCGCCATCCTGCACCGTATCGGTGAGTTTTACCGGACGACTGTAGATACCTACTTTATTTTTCGCCAGATCGATATCCGTGCGCAATTCCAGCAAGCCGGAAGCGCGAATCGCCTCTTCGACAGTCGCGCCCTCCTCCAGCGTTACGCGCTGCAAATACTGCTTTTCCGGCAGCGCATAAGCCACTTCAACCACAAGTTTATCCGGCACGGTAAACCTCTTTGGCGCGAACCGTAAACGCCTGCACCATGTTGGACGCTAACTCTTTGAATACACGACCAAACGCCAGCTCAATGAGTTTATTGGTAAACTCAAAATCAAGCTGAAACTCAATACGGCACGCCTCGGGGCTGAGCGGGGTAAATTTCCAGCCGCCGATCAGCTTTTTAAAGGGGCCATCCACCAGATGCATCAGAATGCTCTGGTTACGCGTTAGCTGATTACGCGTCGTAAACGTCTTGCTGATACCCGCCTTCGACACGTCAACAGCCGCCGTCATCTGTGCTGGCGATGACTCCAGGACGCGGCTACCAACACACCCAGGCAAAAACTGGGGATACGATTGCACGTCATTCACTAACTGATACATCTGTTCCGCACTGTAGGGGACTAAAGCAGTCCGACTAATCTGAGGCATAGCAATTCCCATCAACATAAATCGTGTAAATAATACCACTTATCAGCGAGTAAAAAAAATGCTGTCCCCAACCGTCATGCCTTAATTGTGCGTGCATAGCCCAACTCATGCTAAGATAGATTTTTGCACCTCATCAGGACGTAATGGGGTGTTTTCGATATCAGATTACCTATGAATTCACGACACTTATGACGAAGAAAAAAGCACATAAACCGGGCTCAGCCACCATCGCGCTGAATAAGCGCGCCCGGCACGAATACTTTATCGAAGAAGAGTTCGAGGCTGGTCTCGCCCTGCAAGGCTGGGAAGTAAAATCTCTGCGTGCAGGAAAAGCCAATATCGGCGACAGTTACGTTATCCTCAAAGATGGCGAGGCCTGGCTGTTTGGCGCAAACTTTACGCCGATGGCGGTCGCCTCGACACATGTCGTATGCGACCCAACCCGAACCCGCAAGCTGTTGTTAAACCAGCGTGAGCTTGATTCGCTGTATGGCCGTATTAATCGTGAAGGTTATACTGTCGTCGCGCTTTCTCTGTACTGGAAAAATGCCTGGTGCAAAGTGAAGATCGGCGTGGCGAAAGGTAAAAAACAACATGATAAACGTTCCGATCTTAAAGAACGTGAGTGGCAACTGGATAAAGCACGCATTATGAAAAATGCAGGTCGATAATAGACATTTTTTGTGACCAGCTTCTCAGTATGAAGCTGGTCAATATTCATATCTCATGCCTGCCTCGAAAATATATTCTCTGTGTCTGACGCTTATCAATAGCAATAAATACCACAAAAAGAATATATTCTTTGTTTAAAAAATTTTTATAGCCTAATAACACAATACTTCAAATGATTTTTTTAAAATTTAATATCGCTGAATACCTTCACAAAAGGTATTGTTTTTATGTTAAAAAAGAAAAAGAAGAAGAAATTAAAATTCATTATAAAACATAAAGATAAACAGAAAACCATCATGCATTGTTAGCTTGCCCACCTCTCCTTAACACAAACCCCGTTATATTTTAGGCGCACTAACACCTTTATCAATAGATCTTAATTTGCAGAAAGTTTTTTTTCTGACTATATCATCTAATACGAAAGCACTAGTCAGGCACAAAAAACAAAGGGTTATTCGACGAGAAAACCAGACCTTCACCTACGCTCATAAAAAAGAATATGGCTACGGAAATTCATCTCTCACGATGAACGGGAAGGCTCGTCTACGCATTTTGCCCTGAACGTCGTGCCCGTTAATTAATACACAGAGCAAATTCATCAGGAGCTAATTTATGCGTCTACTCGCCGTGGTTTCGAAATTGACTGGCGTCTCCACCACTGTGGAATCCTCATCGGTCACTCTTAACGCCCCGTCAATTGTTAAATTATCAGTGGCCCGGGAGGAAATTAGTCAACTTACGCGCATTAATCAGGATCTGGTGGTGACGCTCCATTCCGGCGAAACGATCACGATTAAAAACTTTTACGTTACCAACGATCTGGGCGCAAGCCAGTTAGTACTGGCGGAAAACGATGGCACGTTATGGTGGGTGGAAAATCCGCAAGCCGGGCTACATTTTGAACAAATCACTGATGTTAATGAGCTGCTGGTCACTTCCGGCGCTTCCCATGAAGCAGGCGGCGCCGTTTGGCCGTGGGTACTGGCTGGCGCGGTGGCGGCTGGCGGCATTGCCGCTATCGCGTCTTCCGGCGGTGGCGATTCCCACCATCATTCGGATGGCGATAATCCACCCCCCGATAACACCAATCCTGACGGTAATCCCCCTGATAACAGCAATCCCGGCGGCAGTAACCCTAACGGCAATACTCCAGGTAGCAGTAATCCTGTAGATACTACGCCGCCTCTCGCTCCCGGCGAATTATTGATTTCAGCGGACGGAAAAACGGTGAGCGGCGAGGCCGAAGCGGGCAGTACCATTACCATCAAAGATCCTTCAGGCAACGTCGTTGGCGAGGGCAAAGCGGATAGCGACGGTAAATTTAGTATTGATCTGACAGCGCCACAGCTTAGCGGCGAACAACTTACCGTGACCGCGACTGACGATGCCGGCAATACTGGCCCATCCGCAACCATTGATGCGCCCAACATTCCTCTCCCCGATACACCGGTTATCACCGCCGCTATCGATGATGCCGTTCCCCTCACCGGCACGCTGAGCAATAACCAGTTTACGAACGACAATACCCCCACTCTGGAGGGCACCGGCAGCGCAGGCACAGTCATCCATATTTACGCCAATGGTCAGGAAATAGGCTCAACAACGGTTGATACCAGCGGAAACTGGCATTTTGCCATTACCAACGCGCTAGCGGATGGGGAAAATCATTTCACCGCCATTGCGACTAACGTTAAAGGCGAAAGTCGCGAATCAGCCAGCTTTATGCTGACTATCGACACACTCAGCCCCGATGCCCCACGCGTTGAACTGATTGCCGATAACACCGGTTTGCTCACCGGGCCGCTACAGAATAATGACCGGACTGACGAGGCAAAACCGCTATTTTCCGGGCAGGGAGAGGCAGGCAATACCATCACGATTAAAGAGGGATCAACCGTTATCGGCAGCGCTACCGTAGACGAAAATGGACGCTGGACCTTTACGCCGACTACGCCGTTAAGCGATGGCGAACATACCTTTACCGTCGAACAAAGCGACAAAGCCGGAAACACGAGCGGCGTGACGACAACGCCTACTATCATTGTGGACACCACGCCGCCGGACGCCGCTACCATTGATAATGTCGCGAAAGACGGCACAACCGTTAGCGGCACCGCTGAAGCTGGCAGTACCGTGTCGATCTATGACCCGGCGGGAAATTACCTGGGCTCCACGATTACCGGAGAAAATAACCTCTTCAGCATCACGCTGAATCCGGCCCAGACCCACGGCGAGCGTCTGGAAGCGCGTATTCAGGACGCCGTCGGTAACATCGGCCCCGCCACGGAGTTTACCGCTTCTGATTCACAGTATCCTGCCCAGCCGACTATCCTTACCGTGACGGATGACGCTGGCGCCGTTACCGGGCTGCTGAAAAATGGCGATGCCACAGATGATAACCGCCCAACCCTCAGCGGTACTGCTGAACCAGGCAGTACGATATCGATTAGCGATAATGGCTTTCCTGTACCGACCTTTCCGCCCATTGTCGCTGACGCTGACGGCAAATGGAGCTTTACCCCCTCGCTGGCACTTGCCGATGGCGACCATGTCTTTACCGCTACCGCGACCAACGATCGCGGCACCAGCGGGCAGTCTGTCTCCTTTACCATTGATATCGACACGCAGCCGCCGGTGCTGGAAGGCCTGGCGGTTAGCGACGTCGGCGACAGACTTACCGGCATTACGGAAGCTGGCAGTACTGTGGTTATCAAAGACAGTCTGGGAAATACGCTTGGTAGTGGAACGGCAGGCGACGACGGTACCTTCTCAATAGGTATTAGCCCGGCGAAAATTAACGGCGAAACATTAAGCATTAGCGTTACCGATAAAGCCGCGAATAGCGGTCCGGTAGAAACGCTGAACGCGCCGGATAAAACTGCGCCTGCGGCACCGGGCGGCCTTATCGTGGCGACCGATGGTCTGTCCGTAAGCGGTCAGGCGGAAGCCGGGGCAACGGTAACTATCCGCGACAGTAGCAACACTGTACTTGGCAGCGCCGTCGCTAACGGCAACGGACAATTTATCGTTCCGCTGAATCCGGCGCAGACTAACGGCCAGGCGCTTATCGCTACCGCTACCGATGTCGCGAAAAACGAAAGCGCCGCCGCGACGGTTATCGCGCCGGACAGTACCGCGCCGGAAATGCCGAAAAACGTGGTAATTAGTGAGGATGGCGCCAGTATCAGCGGCACCGCCGAACCGGGTAGCGCCATCACGATCGCCACGCCGGACGGCACGCCGCTCGGCAGCGGCAAAGCAGATGGCGAAGGTCATTTTACCCTTCCCCTCGCCCCCGCACAGACCAACGGCGAACAGGTTACCGTCACCGCCACCGACAGCGCCAACAACGTCAGCCCGCCAACCACAGCGCAAGCGCCCGATATCACCGCCCCGGATAAGCCCATTATCACTCAGGTGCTGGACGATGTTGAAAGCTTCACCGGGCCACTGGTTAACGGACAAACCACCAACGACAACCGCCCCACCCTTAGCGGTACGGCGGAGGCTGGCGCGCGTGTCGAAATTTTTGATAACGGCGTTTCGCTGGGACTCGCCACGCTACAGCCCAACGGCGGCTGGACGTTTACACCGTCGCAAAATTTAGGTGAAGGCGCGCATCAACTGACCGTAATCGCAACCGACGCTAAAGGCAATGCAAGTCCGGCCGCGTCATTCGATCTGGTGGTCGATACGCAATCGCCGCAGCAACCGGTAATCACCTTCATTACAGATGATGCGCCGGGTATTCTCGGTAGCGTCGCGCATCTGGGGCTCACTAACGACAGCACGCCAACGATTAACGGTACAGGTGAAGCGGGTTCCACAGTACACCTGTATCAGAATGGCGCCCGGATAGCGGATATTATCGTCGGTAATTCCGGCGTCTGGAGCTACGCTTACACCACGGCCTCGCCACTGGCGGACGACACCTACACCTTTACCGTGACGGCCAGCGACAGTAACGGCAACACCACGCCTTTTTCGACCGATTTTACGATTACCATTGATACCCAGGCCCCTGCCGCCCCCGGCGTTATCGGCGTAGCTGACGGCGACGGAAATACGATTGATACCAATCAGATTACCCAGGAATCCCAGCCCCGGTTGAGCGGTAGCGGCACCGCAGGCGACATAATCATCCTTTACGATAACGGCAATGCCATAGGTCAGGTGCTGGTCGGCACGGACGGGCGCTGGCAGTTTACGCCGCCTGCCGCGCTGGGCGACGGCGACCACCTTCTGACCGCTCGCGCCAACGATCCGGCGGGGAACGAAAGTCCCGAATCTCTCAGCTTTACCCTGCGCGTCGATACCCAGGCGCCGGATGCGCCGCAGATCGTGTCAGCCGCCATCACAGGCGGAGAAGGCGAGGTACTACTGGCAAACGGCAGTATGACCAATCAGCGTATGCCGACCCTCAGCGGCACCGGCGAACCCGGCGCCATCATCACCCTGTACAATAACGGCATAGAACTGGCTACCGTCCAGGTCAATCCACAGGGTAGCTGGACCTGTCCGCTAACCCGTAATCTGAGCGAAGGGTTAAACATCCTGACGGCCACCGCCACGGATGCCGCAGGCAATAGTAGCCCCACCTCCGGCGTTTTCTCCGTTACCCTTGATACCCAGCCTCCAGCGCAGCCTGACGCGCCGCTGATCAGCGATAACGTCGCGCCGGTTATCGGCAACATCGGCAATAATGGCGCAACGAACGACACCACGCCGACCTTCAGCGGCACGGGAGAGATCGGCAGCACGATTATTCTCTACAATAATGGCAGTGAAATTGGTCGCACAACGGTAGGCGATAACGGTAGCTGGAACTTTACGCCTGCGGCACTGACGCCAGAAACCTATACCATTACCGTCACGGAAACCGATATAGCGGGCAATATCAGTCCACCTTCCGCCTCAGTCACTTTTACGCTAGACACCACTGCGCCCGCCAATCCGGTTATCACTTTTGCCGAAGATAACGTCGGCGAAGTCCAGGATACTATTGTCAGCGGCGCAACCACTGACGACAATACACCGGTCATTCACGGCACTGGCGACATCGGCAGCGTGATCACGCTCTATAACGGCAGTAGTGTCGTGGGTGTAGTCACCGTCGATGAGACCGGCAACTGGACGCTAGCGGTGACCAGCGCGTTGCCGGATGGCGTCTACACCCTGACCGCCATTGCCGCCGATGCCGCCGGAAACAGCAGCGGCGTATCGAATAGCTTTACCTTCACCGTCGACACCGTTCCGTTGCAGCCGCCCGTCGTCAATGAGATCCTTGACGATGTCGCGCCAGTGACCGGGCCATTAACCGATGGTGCCTTTACTAACGATCGGACGCTGACTATCAACGGCAGCGGCGAAAACGGCAGCACCGTCACGATTTACGACAATGGCATGGCAATCGGTACGGCGCTCGTCACCGACGGGGTCTGGACATTTAATACGCCCGAATTGTCAGAAGCCAGCCATGCGCTAACCTTCAGCGCGACTGACGATGCTGGAAATACCACGGCGCAAACCCAACCGATCACCATTACCGTGGATATCACCGCCCCGCCCGCGCCAACAGTCCAGACGGTGGACGACGATGGCACGCGCGTCGCCGGACTTGCCGATCCTTACGCTACCGTTGAAATTCATCATGCCGATGGCACCCTGGTCGGCAGCGCTGTCGCTAATGGCACCGGTGAATTCGTCGTTACGCTCAGTCCGGCGCAAACCGATGGCGGTACGCTGACGGCAATTGCTATCGATCGCGCGGGAAATAACGGCCCGGCAGCGGATTTTCTCGCCTCCGACAGCGGTCAGCCCGCCGTCCCGGCCATCACGGCGATTGAAGATAATGTCGGGAGCGTACAGGGGAATATTGCAGCAGGCGGCGCCACGGACGACACCACGCCGACGCTGCGCGGCACCACGGATATCGGCTCTACCGTTGAGGTTTTCATTGATGGCGATTCGGCAGGCTATGCCACCGTTGACGCCAGCGGGAACTGGATCTTTGAGATCGCGACGCCATTAAGCGAAAGCACACATTACTTCACCGTCCAGGCAACCAATGCGAATGGCCAGGGCGGCCTGTCCGCACCGGTCGGGATCACTGTCGATCTTAGCGCGCCGGCGCAACCGGTTATTACCAGCGCAACGGATGATGTCCCCGGCATGACCGGTACGCTGGATAACGGCGCGCTCACCAATGATTCACGCCCGACGCTCAACGGAACGGGAGAAGCAGGCGCCACCATCCGCATTCTGGATAACGGCGTAGAAATCGGTTCCGCTACGGTAGATCAAAGCGGCAACTGGCGCTTCACCCCGAACGCGCCGCTGGAGAGCATCGCACATATCTTTACCGCCGTGGCGACCGATCCCGCCGGCAATAGCGGCCAGCCTTCGGACGGCTTTACGCTGAACATTGACGCGCAGGCGCCAGATGTGCCGGTTATCACGTCCGTGATTGACGATAACAATCAACCGACCGTTCCGGTGTTACCGGGGCAATCCACCGACGATCGGCAGCCAATACTGAACGGAACTGGCGAACCTGGCGCGACAATCACCATTTTTGATAACGATACGCCGCTTGGTACGGCTCAGGTAGGCGAAAACGGTAGCTGGACCTTCCCGGTGCCCCGCAATTTGTCAGAGGGAAGCCATAATCTGACGGTTAGCGCTACCGATCCGGCGGGCAATACCAGCGCGGTCTCCGCGCCGTGGACGATCATAGTCGATATTACGCCTCCGGCGATCCCGGTTCTCACCTCCGTCGTGGATGACCAGCCCGGTATTACCGGCAACCTGGTTAGCGGGCAGCTAACGAACGATGCGACGCCCACCCTGAACGGGCGCGGAGAGGCAGGCGCGACGATTAATGTCTATCTTGACGGTAATCCCGCGTCCATCGGTACCACGACGGTGAATAGCGACGGCACGTGGAGTTTCACGCCGCAGACGCCGCTTGCAAACGGTAGCCACACGTTCACCCTTAGCGCCACCGATCCGGCGGGTAATAGCAGCGCGGTGTTCAGTGGATTTATGCTGACGATTGACGCCACACCGCCCGCCGCGCCGGTTATCGCCAGCGTGGCAGACAATACCGCGCCGGTGACGGGCATCGTCCCCAACGGCGGCTCGACGAACGAAACCCGACCAACACTTTCGGGTACCGGTGAGGCGGGTACAACCATCTCGATTTATAATGGCAGCGCGCTGGTCGGCACGGCGCAAGTTCAGGCCAACGGTAGCTGGAGCTTTACACCGTCTACCTCGCTGGGCGCGGGCATCTGGAACCTGACGGCGACAGCAACCGATGCGGCAGGCAACACCAGCGCCGCGTCCGAAATACGCTCGTTTACTATTGATACCACGGCTCCCGCCGCGCCTGTTATTGATACGGTCTACGACGGTACGGGCCCCATTACCGGCAATCTGAGTTCAGGACAGATCACAGACGAGGCGCGCCCTGTCATTAGCGGCACCCGTGAAGCCAACACAGCTATTCGTCTCTACGATAACGGCACGCTGCTGGCTGAAATTCCCGCCGACAATAGCAGTAGCTGGCGCTACACGCCCGATGCCTCTCTGGCGACGGGCAACCATGTAATTACCGTCATTGCCGTTGATGCCGCAGGCAACGTCAGTCCCGTTTCAGACAGCGTTAATTTCGTCGTCGATACCACGCCGCCGCTGACGCCGGTAATCACATCAGTCAGTGACGATCAGGCGCCAGGCCTCGGCACGATCGCGAACGGCCAAAATACCAACGATCCTACGCCAACCTTCAGCGGCACCGCAGAAGCCGGCGCCACGATCACGCTCTATGAAAATGGTACGGTCATTGGCACGACAACGGCTCAACCTGACGGCGCGTGGAGCGTCTCCACCTCAACGCTGGCAAGCGGAACGCACGTCATCACCGCCGTCGCCACCGATGCCGCAGGAAACAGCAGCCCGAACAGTACGGCTTTCACCCTGACGGTCGATACCACCGCGCCGCAAACGCCAATCCTGACGTCCGTAGTGGATGACGTCGCGGGCGGGGTCACAGGAAATCTCGCTAATGGTCAGATAACCAATGATAACCGCCCCACGCTGAGCGGCACTGCCGAAGCGGGCAGCGTGATCAGTATCTATGATGGCAACACTCTGCTTGGCGTCACCTCGGCTAACGCGGGCGGCGCGTGGAGCTTCACGCCAACGACAGGGTTAAACGACGGCACGCGCACATTAACAGTGACCGCCACCGACCCGGCAGGCAACGTTAGCCCGGCCACCAGCGGTTTTACTATCGTGGTCGATACCCTTGCGCCAACGGTTCCGCTTATAACCAGCATCGTTGATGATGTCCCGAACAATACCGGCGCCATTGGCAATGGACAATCGACCAACGACACACAGCCGACGCTCAACGGTACCGCGGAAGCCAACAGCGCGGTAAGCATCTTCGATAATGGCGCGCTGGTCGCGACCGTGAACGCCAATGCCAGCGGCAACTGGAGCTGGACGCCAACCGCCGCGCTCGGCCAGGGAAGTCACGCCTATAGCGTTAGCGCCGCCGATGCGGCTGGCAACGTTAGCGCCGCTTCGCCATCGACAACGATTATCGTGGATACCATTGCGCCCGGCGCGCCCGGCAACATGGTCATCAATGCTACCGGTAATCGGGTGACGGGCACCGCAGAAGCAGGTAGTACAGTGACAATTACCTCTGAGACTGGTGTGGTACTGGGAACCGCCACCGCCGACGGTACAGGCAGCTTCACCGCCACACTCACGCCCGCGCAGACCAATGGTCAGCCGCTACTGGCATTTGCCCAGGATAAAGCAGGCAACACAGGCATTGCCGCCGGATTTACCGCGCCCGATACGCGCGTGCCGGAAGCACCGATCATCACCAACGTAGTGGATGATGTGGGTATTTATACCGGCGCTATCGCCAACGGTCAGGTCACTAATGACGCACAACCCACATTGAATGGTACCGCTCAGGCGGGCGCCACGGTGAGCATTTATAACAACGGGGCGCTGCTCGGCACCACCACGGCGAACGCCAGCGGAAACTGGAGCTTTACCCCGACAGGTAATTTGACCGAAGGCAGCCACGCCTTCACCGCCACCGCGACTAACGCCAACGGTACAGGCAGCGTCTCCACCGCCGCGACGGTGATTGTCGATACGCTGGCGCCCGGTACGCCGTCAGGTACGCTCAGCGCCGATGGCGGTTCACTTTCCGGACAGGCAGAGGCAAACAGCACCGTAACCGTCACGCTGGCGGGCGGCGTGACGCTCACCACCACCGCCGGCAGCAACGGCGCATGGTCTCTCACCTTGCCGACAAAACAAATTGAAGGTCAGCTCATTAACGTGACGGCCACTGACGCTGCGGGTAATGCCTCCGGCGCGTTAGGCATTACCGCGCCGGTTCTGCCGCTGGCGGCAAGGGATAACATCACCAGTCTTGATCTGACTTCGACCGCCGTCACCAGCACGCAAAACTATTCGGATTACGGCCTGCTGCTGGTTGGCGCGCTTGGCAATGTCGCCTCGGTTTTGGGTAACGATACCGCTCAGGTTGAGTTCACCATTGCTGAAGGTGGTACGGGCGACGTCACCATCGATGCCGCCGCAACGGGAATCGTGCTTTCGCTGCTCAGTACTCAGGAGATTGTGGTACAGCGTTATGACACCAGCCTCGGCGCCTGGACGACGATCGTCAACACCGCCGTTGGCGACTTCGCGAATTTGCTTACCCTGACCGGGAGCGGCGTTACCCTGAACCTGAGCGGCCTGGGCGAAGGCCAGTACCGGGTACTCACTTATAACACCAGTCTGCTCGCCACCGGGTCATATACCAGCCTGGATGTCGATGTACACCAGACCAGCGCAGGTATTATTAGCGGGCCAACCATCAGTACCGGCAACGTCATGGCTGATGATACCGCGCCGACGGGCACCACGGTCACCGCCATCACCAACGCCAACGGCGTCAGTACGCCGGTCGGCGCGGGCGGCGTGGATATCCAGGGACAATACGGCACGCTGCACATTAATCAGGATGGCAGTTACACCTACACGCTGACTAAGCCCACGGCAGGATACGGACATAAAGAGAGCTTCACCTACACCATTACCCAGAATGGCGTCGGTAGCAGCGCCGCGCAACTGGTTATCAATCTGGGTCCCGCGCCTGTACCGGGCAGCGTGATAGCGACAGACAATAACGCCTCGCTGGTCTTTGATACTCACGTTAGCTACGTCAACAACGGTCCCTCGACACAAAGCGGCGTCACGGTATTAAGCGTCGGACTTGGTAATGTACTGAACGCGAATCTGCTTGATGATATGACTAATCCGATCATCTTTAACGTTGAAGAAGGCGCTACGCGAACCATGACGTTACAGGGAACCGTCGGCGGCATCTCACTGGTTTCCACGTTCGATCTGTACGTTTATCGCTTCAACGATGCCATTCAGCAATATGAGCAGTTCCGGGTGCAAAAGGGTTGGATTAACACCTTGCTGTTAGCCGGACAGTCCCAGCCGCTGACCCTGACGTTGCCTGGCGGCGAATACCTGTTCGTGCTGAATACCGCCAGCGGCATTAGCGTCCTCACTGGCTATACGTTGGCGATTTCCCAGGACCACACCTATGCCGTTGACAGTATCACCGCCAACACCACCGGCAACGTACTGACCAATGATGTCGCCCCTACGGACGCCCTCCTCACTGAAGTAAACGGCGTGGCGATTGCGGCGACCGGCACAACGGAGGTAAACGGGTTGTATGGCTCGCTCATTATTGACGCAAGAGGCAACTATACCTACACGCTGAAGAACGGCGTCGGTGCCGACAGCATTAAAACGCCGGACAGCTTTATCTATACGGTCAAAGCACCAAACGGCGATACCGATACGGCCTCGCTCAATATCACGCCAACCGCCAGGGCGCTGGATGCGATTAATGATGTCAGCGATACCCTTAGCGTCGCCACGCTTCAGGATACCGCAGCCTGGCTGGACTCCAGCGTCGGCAGCGCCAGTTGGGGGCTACTCGGCAAATCGGGCAGCGGGAGCGGCACCTTTGACGTTGCAACGGGCACCGTACTTAAAGGCGCGTCACTGGTCTTTGATGTCTCCACGCTCATTACGCTGGGCAATCTGAATATTAGCTGGGCCATTCAGGAGAACGGAACCGTCATACGCAACGGAACCGTCCCGGTGGCGAATATCACGCTGGGCGGCGCGACGGTGACCGTCAACCTGAGCGGCCTGGAGCTGGATGCCGGAACGTACACGCTTAACTTTACCGGCACCAATACCCTGGCCGGGGCGGCGACGATCACGCCACGCGTCATCGGCACCACTGTCGATCTGGATAATTTTGAAACGTCCGGAACGCATACCGTTCTCGGCAATATTTTTGATGGCAGCGATGCGGCGGGGGCGATGGATCAGCTTAATACGGTGAATACCCGCCTGAGCATTAGCGGGTATAACGGCAGCGCCGCCACGCTGGACGCCGCGGCGAATACCACCAGCGCCACGATTCAGGGACATTACGGCACATTGCAAATTAACCTCGATGGCGCTTACACCTACACGCTGAATAATGGCATCGCGATGTCGTCCATCACCAGTAAAGAGGTCTTTACCTATCAACTGGATGACAAGATGGGTCATACGGATAGCGCCACATTGACCATTGATATGGCGCCGCAAATCGTCAGTACCAACCAAAACGATGTTCTCATCGGCTCCGCCTATGGCGATACGCTGATTTACCACCTGTTAAACGGCGCGGACGCGACCGGCGGTAACGGCGCCGATCGTTGGCAAAACTTCTCTACCGCGCAGGGCGACAAGATCGATATCCACGAACTGCTGACCGGCTGGGATCACCAGGCGGCAACGCTGGGTAACTTTGTTCAGGTTCATACCAGCGGTGCCAATACGGTGATATCCGTCGATCGCGACGGCGCCAGCAGCGCGTTTAAATCCACTGACCTTGTCACTCTGGAGAATGTGCAGCTCACGCTAAATGATCTGTTGCAGAACAACCACCTGATAACCGGCGGTTGATAAAAAAGCCCCGAACGCCACGACGTTCGGGGCAACAAGCGGTGATATTTAAAAGGGATAAACTATGGGAAGAGTCGCGCCTGTCGCCATCGTACTGGCATTTGCTTTGTTTCATCACCAGCCCCGGGGCGCAGAAGCGCCGCCAATGATTACATCCGAAGGATTAGCAACGGACCAGATGCTCCCTTCGCTGGATGGCTCCGCCGCTGAGTTGCCGCTCAGCGCCGCCGCGCCGGGCAACCTGACGCTCAATGACGCGGTCAATCGCGCCGTTAACTGGCATCCTTCTATTCGCGAAGCCGTCGGCAAACTGCTCGCACAGAATGAACAAATAGAGGTCGCCAAATCGAAATATTATCCGCAAGTCAGCGCTGGCGTGAACAATGGGTACAGCAATACCTACACCGATCACGGGTATAGCCCCTCGCTGGTGCTGTCGGTATCGCAAATGCTTTATGACTTCGGCAAAGTGGCAAGCCAGGTTCGCGCCGAAACCGCAGGCGCAGCGCAGCAACAGGCCAATGTGTTGCTCAGTATTGATACCGTCGCGCACGAAACCGCCAACGCCATTGTACAAACGCAGAGCTGGCAGCAAATGGTAGAAGCGGCGGAAGAACAGCTCGTCGCGCTGGACAGCATCGGTAAACTTATCCGGCAGCGCAGCGATGAAGGCGCTACGTCGCTCTCTGACGTAGTGCAAACCGAAGCCAGAATCGAATCCGCCCGCTCGCAACTGGCGCAGTATCAGGCCAATCTCGACAGTGCGAAAGCCTCACTGATGAGCTGGCTGGGCTGGAATTCGCTTAACGGCATCAATAATGACTTCCCGGCGAAACTCGCTCGCAGCTGTGAGACGGCGACTCCCGACGATCGACTGGTGCCCGCGGTACTGGCCGCCTGGGCGCAGGCCAACGTTGCGCGGGCGAATCTGGACTATGCCAGCGCGCAAATGACGCCGACGATTTCGCTCGAACCTTCCGTACAACATTATCTTAATGATAAATATCCCAGTCATGAAGTGCTGGATAAAACCCAGTATTCCACCTGGGTAAAAGTTGAGATGCCGCTTTATCAGGGCGGAGGGCTGACTGCCCGACGCAACGCCGCCAGCCATGCGGTAGACGCGGCTCAGTCGACCATTCAGCGCACCCGGCTTGATGTCCGCCAGAAACTGATGGAGGCGCGCAGCCAGGCAATGAGTCTTACCAGCGCGTTACACATCCTTCGTCGGCAACAGCAGCTTAGCGAACGCACGCGCGAACTGTATCAGCAGCAATACCTTGACCTCGGTTCCCGCCCGCTGCTCGACGTGCTTAATGCGGAACAGGAAGTTTACCAGGCGCGTTTTGCCGAACTGCAAACGGAAAGCCAGTTGCATCAGTTGCAACTGAACTGTCTGTATAACACCGGCGCGCTTCGTCAGGCGTTCGCGTTAAATCATCGCAGCATTCAATCCGTGGAGATCCAGCCATGACCCGCGCCGCCCCCGATGTAGAAGAGGTACTCAGTGAGCGCGCGCTGAGCCAATGGGCGCAGGCCATCAGCCATGTCGCCGGTCATTATCGCGTTGCCTGCTCTCCCGGTTCAATTCAGGCCAACGCCCCGTGGCTTAGGGGTAAAAGCAGAACGACCGCCTTAACGCAGCTCGCGCGGCAGGCGGGTTTATCCTTTCATGCGCCGGACATAGACAAAACGGCATTTAGTCAGTGGCGATTGCCGTTGGTTGTCGAGCTCCGGGACGGGCAGTTATTGGTCATCGAACATGTTAATGGCGAAGATGCGGTAGACGTTTTTGTGATTGAAGAAGAGGGTCAGCGTAACCGCCTGACGCTCAGCGAGTTATTGCCGGAGATCTTCTATGTTGCCGCGCTACGCCCGCTATCGGCGCTCAAGGATAGCCGCGTCGATCGCTATATCTCCCGCTTTAAACCCGACTGGATGCGCGAGCTGGTTCTGCAGGATATTCGCCCTTATTTACCGGTAATGGTCGCCGCCTTTCTGATTAACGTGCTGTCGCTGGCCGGGATTGTGTTCTCTATGCAGGTTTACGATCGAGTGATCCCCGCTCAGTCATATCCTACCCTGTACGTGCTCTCCTTCGGCGTGCTGGTAGCGGTGCTGTTCGGTTTTCTGCTGCGTGAAGCGCGTACGCACATTATGGACGTGCTCGGTAAACGCGCCGATATGCGCATTTCCGATCGGGTATTCGGTCATGCGTTAAGGCTGCGCAACAGCGCTATCCCCCGTTCCACCGGCAGTTTTATCTCGCAGTTACGCGAACTGGAGCAGATCCGCGAGATGATTACCTCTTCAACGCTGGCGACCATTGTCGATCTGCCTTTCTTTTTCCTGTTTATGATAGTCCTGGCGATTATTGCCCCACCGCTGGCATGGATAGCGCCCGTGGCGGCTCTGCTGATGATCCTGCCGGGCGTCGCACTGCAAAAAAAACTGGCTGTCCTCGCCAACCAGGCCGCCCACGAAGCGACGCTACGCAATGCAGTCTTGGTCGAAAGCGTTCAGGGGCTGGAGGATATTAAACTGATGCAGGCGGAGAACCGCTTTCTTCAGCAGTGGAATAGCTATATCCGTATTACCGGCGAGTCGGGTCTACGCACCCGCAAACTCACGCAAGGGCTTATCAGTTGGGGGATGTCGGTACAAAGTCTGGTGTATGCCGCAGTGATTATGTTTGGCGCGCCGATGGTCATTGAAGGCAGTATGACTACCGGCGCCGTGGTCGCCGCGTCGATGCTCGGCTCGCGGATGATCGCGCCAATGGCTAACCTGTGCGGCGTGCTGGCGCGCTGGCAGCAGGTGAAAGCGGCGAAGATGGGTCTCGACAACATTATGCAACTGCCCACCGAGACACAGCATGACGATAGCCTGATACACCGCGACATCCTCCACGGGCATTACCTCTTTGAAAACGCTCAGTTTCGTTACCATAACGACGATCAACGCATACCGCTGCGCCTCGTGCGTCTGGAGATCATGCCAGGCGAGCGGATTGCGATACTGGGGCGTAACGGCGCGGGTAAATCCACACTTTTACAGGCGATGGCGGGCGGCCTGGAGATGATTCAGGGAGATGCCCGGCTTGATAATCTCAGCTTGTCGCACATCGATATGGCGGATTTACGCCGCAACATCGGCTTTCTTAGCCAGAACGCGCGGCTTTTCTTCGGCACCCTACGAGAGAACCTGACGCTCGGCGCGCCGCACGCCAACGATGAACAGATTTTTGACGCGCTCGAAGTCAGCGGCGGCGCCGTCTTCGTCAGGCGGCTGGCAAAAGGGTTGGATCATCCCATTATGGAGGGTGGTAACGGCCTGTCCGGCGGGCAGCGTCAGTCCCTGTTGCTGGCGAGAATGCTGCTGCGCTCCCCCAATATTGTGCTACTTGACGAACCCAGCGCCTCGCTGGACGAGCATACGGAGCGAGAGTTTATTCAGCGGTTACATCAGTGGCTTGGCAACCGTACCCTGGTCGTCGCGACGCACCGGGTACCAATACTGGAGCTGGTTGAGCGTGTCGTTGTCCTGAAAGAAGGACAACTGGTGATGGATGCGCCAAAGGCGCAGGCGCTTAACGCGGATCGGATGCAAAGTCACCGTCGGGAGTGGAAAAATGAAAATCAATCAGCATGATGCCGCGATGGACGATCCCGATATTCAGCGTGAACGGGCGTTTTCCGGCGCGGGTCGTATTGTTCTGATCTGCTCACTGTTATTTCTCATTCTCGGCATCTGGGCGTGGTTTGGCCGACTGGATGAGGTTTCCACCGGCAACGGGAAAGTGATCCCCAGTTCACGCGAACAGGTTCTGCAGTCGCTGGATGGCGGCATTCTGGCGCAGTTGACGGTGCGGGAAGGCGACAGAGTTCAGGCTAACCAGATTGTCGCCCGGCTTGATCCGACGCGTCTGGCGTCCAATGTGGGTGAAAGTGCGGCAAAATATCGCGCTTCACTCGCCTCCAGCGCACGGTTAACCGCGGAAGTCAACGACTTACCTCTCGCCTTCCCCGCTGAGCTGAACGGCTGGCCGGATCTGATTGCCGCAGAGACGCGTCTCTATAAAAGCCGCCGCGCGCAGCTGGCCGATACCGAAGCCGAGCTACGGGATGCGCTGGCGTCGGTTAATAAAGAGCTGACCATTACCCAGCGGCTGGAGAAAAGCGGCGCGGCCAGTCATGTTGAAGTGCTACGCCTGCAACGACAAAAAAGCGATTTAGGCTTAAAAATTACCGATCTGCGCTCACAATATTATGTGCAGGCACGCGAAGCGTTATCGAAAGCGAACGCTGAGGTCGATATGCTCTCCGCCATTTTAAAAGGACGCGAGGATTCCGTCACCCGCCTCACCGTACGTTCGCCGGTACGCGGCATTGTTAAAAATATCCAGGTCACGACGATTGGCGGCGTGATCCCGCCTAACGGCGAGATGATGGAGATAGTACCGGTAGACGATCGTCTGTTGATTGAAACCCGCCTTTCGCCGCGTGATATCGCCTTTATTCATCCCGGCCAACGCGCATTGGTTAAAATTACTGCTTACGATTACGCCATTTACGGCGGGCTTGACGGCGTGGTGGAGACCATTTCACCGGATACCATTCAGGATAAAGTGAAACCGGAAATTTTCTACTATCGCGTGTTTATCCGCACCCACCAGGACTATCTACAAAATAAATCAGGACGCCGTTTTTCGATTGTTCCAGGCATGATCGCCACGGTGGATATCAAAACCGGTGAAAAAACCATTGTCGACTATTTAATCAAACCGTTTAATCGCGCGAAAGAAGCGCTGCGCGAGCGGTAAATCGTTGAAGATAAGAAGATACGGGGGCTGGTCACGCGTGTCACAAGTCTGTTATACTTACCTTACACATTGGGGCTGATTCTGGATTCGACGGGATTTGCGAAACCCAAGGTGCATGCCGAGGGGCGGTTGGCCTCGTAAAAAGCCGCAAAAAAATAGTCGCAAACGACGAAACCTACGCTTTAGCAGCTTAATAACCTGCTTAGAGCCCTCTCTCCCTAGCCTCCGCTCTTAGGACGGGGATCAAGAGAGGTCAAACCCAAAAGAGATCGCGCGGATGCCCTGCCTGGGGTTGAAGCGTTAAAACGAATCAGGCTAGTCTGGTAGTGGCGTGTCCGTCCGCAGGTGCCAGGCGAATGTAAAGACTGACTAAGCATGTAGTACCGAGGATGTAGGAATTTCGGACGCGGGTTCAACTCCCGCCAGCTCCACCACTTTTTAGTTGTTTGAAGTACAATGAAGTCTACTAAGCCCGCACAGCACAAGCTCTGCGGGCTTTTTTACGTCTATTGTCGTCCAGTGCGAATTGCTGAGAACTATAAGTTATGGCACCC